>URVP01000010.1 GCA_900551345.1 uncultured Eubacteriales bacterium | reverse complement strand
TAAGACATAATACATTTTTAATTTTTGAGTAGGGTAAATTTTTAAAATGCTTAATTTCCGTTTTGTTTTGTCTCAATCCACTCATCTCCTTATTTTAGTTGTTTTACATACGAACCGATAATACAAATCTGAAGTTATTTAATATTAATGTTATTAAAAAAGATAGAGTTTAACTATTAATTCGTATTCGTTCTGTTATGTTACTATAATATTTAAGTAAATAACTAGGCTGTTTTTTTATAAAAAATCGGAACAGCTTTAAAGCTCATTCCGATTTATGACATGGGTATGTATATTATTTTGATGATTCGTAATCTTTAAAATTATCATCTTCGGTGTCAGCAAACAGTTTTTCTGCATCCTGTTGAGACATCTTAAGTTTTTCCTTTATCTCAACCAATGCATTGGTGGTAGCTTCCAAAGCATCCAGAGTGGTTTCCATTCGCCCTGCAAGGTAATAATACATAGCTTTATAATCAGCCATACAAAAAAAACCTCCCGATTGTTTTTTTAAATAAAACAATCGACACTATTTGATTTAACAGTGTCGATTGTTGTTTGGTAGCCGAAGAAGGATTCGAACCCTCACAAACAGAGTCAGAGTCTGTGGTGCTACCTTTACACTATTCGGCTATATTTGGTTTTAATTTCAAAAAAGTTTCGATTGCATAGCAACCGAAAACTTTTTAAGCTGGTGCAGGTGGTGGGACTTGAACCCACACGACCGGTGGCCGCTACCCCCTCAAGATAGTGCGTCTGCCAATTCCGCCACACCTGCATTTCTGAGTGCTGAATTATTATATCAAATAAAATCAGGCTTGTCAATACCTATTTTAGAAAAAATAAAATATTTTTTATTCATATAAGTGAAGGTCAATATTTCCATATTATGCTTTTAATGTTTGACTATAATTGAAATATTTGATATAATACAACAAAATAAACAGTTGTATAGCAGTACAGAAAGAGGTGTCACAAGATTGTCAGACAATAAAAGCAAATGCAGTATTCACCGTACCAGTATAGGCGGTCAGGCAGTAATCGAAGGCGTAATGATGAGAGGGCCAAAGGAGATTGCCGTTGCAGTACGCAAACCGGACGGTGAAATTGTTGTAGATAAAAAACCCGTAAATTCTTTTGTAGTAAAACATAAGCTTAATAAAATTCCGATTGTCAGAGGAGCGGTTTCTTTTATCGAATCCCTTGTTACCGGGGTTAAAGCGCTTACCTATTCGGCTGATTTTGTTGATATAGAAGGGGAGGAAACTTACGAGCCTTCTAAATTTGAAAAATGGATGGAGGACAAGTTCGGCGACAAGATAAAAGACATTGCCATTTATACCGCAGTTGTTGTTTCTTTGTTTTTCAGCATAGGTCTGTTTTTTATGCTGCCTAACTTTCTTGTAAGCTGGTTCAAAGGATTCATTTCGGATAACAATATCATCCTGCACCTGGTGGAGGGCGGAGTCAGAATAGCTATTTTCCTTTTGTATCTTTTGCTGGTGTCCCGTATGAAAGATATTCAGCGTGTGTTTCAATATCACGGCGCAGAACATAAAACCATACATTGCTACGAAAACGGCGCGGAGCTTACGCCGGAAAATGCTAAGCAGTTTAAGCGGCTGCACCCACGGTGCGGTACCAACTTTTTGCTTATAGTTATGATTATAAGTATTCTCGTGTTTTCTGTGCTAAGCTGGGATATTAACAGATGGGCGTTGATGGGGATTAAAATACTTCTTTTGCCTGTAATTGCAGGTATTTCATATGAGATTATTAAAGTGTTGGGCAGATATGATAATAAATTTACTGCCATTGTTGCAGCTCCCGGTATGTGGCTGCAATACATTACAACAAGAGAGCCTGATATGCAGCAGATAGAAGTGGCTATTGCTTCTCTTAAAGCAGTTCTTACAGATTCAAAAGAGGATGACAAATGGTAATTCGAGAGGGTTTAAAATACGGTACAGAGCAGTTGCAGGGTGTTCAGACGGCAGTTTTGGACACCCAATTAATTATGTGTCATGTTATGGGACTGGATAAATTAAAAATAATTGTTAACGGCGACCGGCCTCTTAATCATTTTGAAGAAAAAAAGTTTAAAGAGCTTATAAAACGCCGGAAGGAAGGCGAACCGGTCAAGTATATTCTCGGAACATGTGAGTTTATGGGGTTGGATTTTGATGTTAATCCGCATGTGCTTATACCTCGCCCCGATACGGAGATTATTGTGGAGGCGGTTCTTGAAAGATTAGATAGGGGGACTTTGCTTGAAATAGGCAGCGGAAGCGGCTGCATTTCCGTAAGCCTTGCTTATTATAACAAAAAAATAAATGCGGTAAGTATGGATATTTCCCCTGATGCTACCCAAACAGCAAAAAAAAATGCTGAAAAAAACGGCGTGTCAGGCAGGGTGAAATTTATTACGGCAGATGTTTTTAACGGAATAGAGGGCGTGTATGATGCCATAGTTTCAAATCCTCCCTATATAGAAACAGATGTTATTCCTACTTTGCAGCCCGAGGTGCAGCGTGAACCTATAACAGCGCTTGACGGAGGACCTGACGGGCTGGACTTTTACAGATATATAACTGCAAATGCTCCAAAACATCTGAATGAGGGCGGACTTCTTGCGTTCGAGGTGGGGCATACCCAGGCAGATAGTGTGTCAGCTATGATGGAAAAAGATTTTAAAAACATACAGGTTGTAAAAGACCTGGCAGGGATAAACAGAGTTGTATTGGGATATAAAAGAGAGGGATAATATATGATAGATGTGTATATTGAGGACGAAACAGGTAAATTCTCCGAAAATCTTAAAGAAATAATCACTGCTGTAGTTAATAAAGCGGCGGAAGAAGAATGTTTTACAAATCACAGCGAAGTGAATGTGCTTATTGTGGATAATGAATCAATTCGTGAGATTAACAGAGAGCACAGAAACATAGACAGGGCAACGGATGTACTCTCATTTCCCATGGAGGATTTTGAAGAGGATGGCATTTTGGGGGATTTGGTTATTTCCCATGAAAGAGCAGAGGAGCAGCGTCTGGATTACGGGCACAGTATTGAACGGGAAATAGGATTTCTTACGGCGCACGGAATGCTTCATCTTTTCGGATATGACCACATGACACCTGACGATGAAAAAGAAATGTTCGATAAACAGGAAAAGATTTTAAGAGAGCTTAATTTAACCAGAGATTAAACCGTATACGGAGCTGATTTTGCAGTGAAAAATCTTATTATGAGTTTTAAATACGCATTATGCGGTCTGGGACATTGCATAAAAACCGAAAGAAACCTTCGCATACATATTTTTGCGGCGGTCACGGTTATTTTGCTGCTCCATCGTTATAATCTTACTTCGTCGGAAAGGGCAATAATATTTATTACCATCGGTATTGTAATAGTGTGCGAACTGTTCAATACCGCTCTTGAACAGCTTGCGGACGAGGTTACAAAAGAAAAAAATACAAACATAAAAATATGCAAAGATACCGCAGCTGCTGCTGTTTTTATAAGTGCATTGGGAGCGATCGCCGTTGCCTTTTCAATTTTATGGGATAAACAGGTGCTGTGCGAATTTATTGTCGAATATTTTTCATCTGCTGCCAAAGCGGCAGGGTTTATTTTATATTTAATCGCAGGAATAACTTTTGTTTTCCTGCTTGAAAGGAAGAAAAGGTAAATGTTTAAATCGGGATTTATATCGATAGTGGGAAAACCCAATGTAGGAAAATCTACGCTTATAAACAGGCTTATGGGAGAAAAAATAGCAATAGTTTCCTCAAAGCCTCAGACTACCCGTACAAAGATTACCGGCGTTTATACAGATGAAGAAGCTCAGCTGGTTTTTGTGGACACTCCCGGTATGCATACTGCAAGGAATAAACTGGGTGAGTTTATGAACCGTGAGGTAAAAGCGGCAGCATCTGATGTGGATATAATTCTGTATATTGCAGATATAACTGCCAAAGATAAAAACGGAGACCGAGAACTTATAGAGTCGCTTCCCGTTGGGGGTGCAAAGGTGTTTCTTGTGATTAATAAAACGGACTTGACGGCAAAAGAGGACATTTTGCCCGCTATAGCACAGCTTAAAGAGCTCTATGATTTTGCTGAAATAATACCTATTTCCGCCCAAAAAGGCAGCGGAGTGCCTGAGCTGATACAGGAAATAAAAAAATATATGCCGGAAGGACCTAAATATTTTCCCGATGATACATTGACCGATCAGCCCGAAAGAAATATTGCGGCAGAGATAATCAGAGAAAAGCTGTTCAGACTTATGAATGACGAAATCCCCTTTGGTACTGCGGTTGAAATAGAGAAGATGGCGTATGATGAAAATCGAGATATTACCGAAATCGGTGCGGTCATATACTGCGAAAAGGCATCTCATAAGGGCATGATAATCGGTAAAGGCGGAGCAATGCTAAAAAGAATCGGCAGCGATGCAAGGCGAGATATTGAGCGGTTGGTAGGAGGCAGAGTATTTCTTAAAATGTGGGTTAAAGTTGAAGATGACTGGCGTAACAAAAATTCGTCAATTAAAAATTTTGGATATGTTCAGGATTGACAAATCTTTCTTGCTATAAATCAAAATCGTGGTGGCAACCCTAAAAACAAGAGGGGAGGATTCACCATGGATAAAGAACAGTTATGGAATGAATTTATACAGACGGGCAGTGTAGACAGTTATCTTGCATATGCTCAAAGCGGAAACGAGAACGGAAAGGTTAATACAGATGAAAACCGAGGGTTTGATAATCAGAGCAACCAAATACGGTGAGGGCAGCAAAATGCTTTCCATATTAACGCCCGAAGGGAAGATTGAGGCGGCAGCAAATGGAGCTGTCAGCCTCAAAAGCCGTCTTTTTGCCGGATCACAGCTTTTTTGTTACAGCAGGATTGTTTTAAAACAGGGAAAAGGACGCTTGCCCTATGTTACATCATGTGATGTTATAGAGAATTTTTATAATATAAGAAAAGATGTGGCAAAAGTTGCCATGGGTGTATACTTTTGTGAACTTTTGGACATAATTGTAACAGGAGAAGATGCTCAGCGTGTACTCAAGTTCGCACTTAATGCTCTATATAAGCTTGAAACAACCGACAGTTATACATATCTTAAGCCGCTTTTTGAAATGCGGCTTTTGTCGCTTGTAGGCTTTATGCCTCTTATGGACAGATGTACTTTGTGCGGATCTGATAAACAGCTTGACCGTTTCAGCGTATCTTTTGGCGGAGCGGTGTGCGATAAGTGCGGCAGCGGAAGAAAAGTGTGCTTAGGTGTAATTAAGGCGATAAGTTATATTTGCTCTGCTCCGGACAAGAGTGTTTTCTCTTTTAAACTTTCAAAAAGTGCCGAACAGGAGCTGACAGAGATAAGTGAAGAGTATCTTCTGTATAATATTGGAAAAGCTCCCAATAAATTGTCATATTTGAAAAAAATGCTGGACAACCCATAATGTGTATGTTATAATAAACACAATATATGAACAAAAGCTTAAAACCAGCTTTTGACCTAATGTGTTTATTGAAACGGAGTGAAACAAGCCGATTGGCGGCTTGTACTTATGTTATAATAATTTTGTACAAAAATAACGGTAGGAGGAAGAAAATGAGCAAAAAATATGTGTATTTGTTCAAAGAAGGTAATGGCTCGCAAAGAGAGCTTCTCGGCGGTAAAGGTGCTAACCTGGCTGAGATGACAAACCTTGGTATGCCTGTTCCTCAGGGTTTTACTGTGTCGACTGAAGCCTGCACAAGATTTTACGAGGATGGCGAGAAGATTGGTGACGATATTCTTGCACAGATTGATGAAAAACTGAAAGAAGCAGAGGAAATACTCGGCAAAAAATTTGGTGATACGGAAAATCCGCTTCTTGTATCTGTTCGTTCGGGTGCCAGAGCGTCAATGCCCGGTATGATGGATACGATTCTTAATCTTGGTCTTAACGACAGCGTTGTTGAAGGTCTTATTAAACTAACCGGCAATGAGCGTTTTGTTTACGACAGCTACAGAAGATTCGTTCAGATGTTCTCAGATGTTGTTATGGGACTTAGCAAGAGCGAATTTGAAAAAATTATCGATGAAGTAAAAGAAAAGAAGGGTGTAACCCTTGATACAGAGCTTGATGCAAACGACCTTAAAAATCTTACAGTGATGTTTAAGGACTATTATAAAAAGGTTCGCGGAGAGGAATTCCCCCAGGATCCTCATGTGCAGCTTATCGAGGCTGTAAAAGCCGTGTTCCGTTCATGGAATACCGAAAGAGCTATTGAATACAGAAGAATGAACGACATCCCCTCCAGCTGGGGTACAGCCGTTAATGTACAGGCAATGGTATTCGGCAATATGGGCGAAACTTCAGGTACAGGTGTTGCGTTTACCCGTAATCCTGCTACAGGAGAAAAGAAATTGTTTGGTGAATTCCTTATGAATGCACAGGGCGAGGATGTAGTTGCAGGTATTCGTACTCCTTTCCCAATTTCACAGCTTGAAGAAACCATGCCCGATGTTTACAAACAGTTTATTGATATAGCAAACAAGCTTGAAAATCATTATAAAGATATGCAGGACATGGAGTTTACCATCGAAAGAGGCAAGCTTTACATGCTCCAGACAAGAAACGGCAAGAGAACGGCTCAGGCTGCTCTTAAGATTGCCGTTGACCTTGTAAGAGAAGGTATGATTACAAAAGAAGAGGCTATTACAAAAGTTGAAGCAAAACAGCTTGATGCACTTCTTCATCCTACATTCGAGGCTGCTGCACTTAAGGCCGCCACTCCCGTGGCAAAAGGTCTGCCCGCTTCTCCGGGTGCTGCTGCAGGACATGCATACTTTACCGCTGCTGCAGCTGTTGAAGCTGCAAAGACACAGCCGGTTATACTTGTTCGTCTTGAGACCTCTCCCGAGGATATCAAGGGTATGGCTGCATCACAGGGTATTCTTACTGCAAGAGGCGGTATGACTTCTCATGCCGCAGTTGTTGCAAGAGGTATGGGTACATGCTGCGTTGCAGGTGTTGCAGACCTTGTTGTTGACGAAGCTGCTAAAACATTTACAATCAAAGGCAAAATATATAAAGAAGGTGACTGCATTTCCCTTGATGGAAGCACCGGTAATGTGTACGAAGGCATGATTAAGACAGTTGATGCTGAACTTACAGGTGATTTCGGCGAGTTTATGAGCTGGGCTGACGAAGTAAGGGATCTTAAAGTAAGAGCAAATGCAGATACTCCTGACGATGCTGCTACAGCACTTAAGTTTGGTGCTGAAGGAATAGGACTGTGCCGTACCGAGCATATGTTCTTCGGCGGTGACAGAATTACGGCAATGAGAGAAATGATCGTTGCCAAAACTGTTGAACAGAGAAAGGCTGCTCTTGATAAGATTCTTCCCATGCAGCGTTCAGACTTTGAGGGCATGTTTAAGGCAATGAAGGGCAATTCGGTTACAATCCGCCTTCTTGACCCACCTCTTCACGAATTTATACCCCATACAGATGAAGAAATTAAAGTTCTTTCAATGGAATCAGGTATTAGTGCAGATGCGCTTAAAGAGGCTGTTGTTTCTTTGCATGAGTTTAATCCCATGCTTGGTCACAGAGGCTGCCGTCTTGCCGTAACTTATCCTGAAATTGCTCAGATGCAGGCAACTGCAATTATTGAAGCCGCTATCAATGTGTCAAAATCAGAGGGATTTGATATTGTTCCCGAGATTATGATTCCTCTTGTAGGCGAAGTAAAAGAGCTTGCATATGTAAAGAAAGTTGTTGTAAAAACGGCTGACAAGCTTATTAAAGAAGCCGGCATAGATATGAAGTATATGGTAGGAACCATGATAGAAATTCCAAGAGCTGCTCTTACCGCTGATCAGATAGCTAAAGAGGCTGAATTCTTCTCGTTTGGTACTAATGACCTTACTCAGATGACATTCGGATTCTCTCGTGACGATGCAGGTAAGTTCCTTCCTGATTACTATGCAAATTCAATTTATGAATCCGATCCTTTTGCAAAATTGGATCAGGAGGGTGTAGGTCAACTTATAGACATGGCAGCTAAAAAAGGCCGTGCTGTTCGTCCTGACATTAAACTGGGTATTTGCGGAGAACATGGCGGAGATCCCTCATCAGTTGAGTTCTGTCATAAAACAGGTCTTAATTATGTTTCCTGCTCGCCTTATCGTGTACCGATTGCAAGGCTTGCAGCAGCACAGGCGGCAGTAAAGTTTCCTCGCAAATAAAAACTTAATCGATTCGGGGCAAACCGAAATAAAAAATTAAGTAAAACTGAATTTTAAAAATCGACCTTGTAAAAGTAATTTTACAGGGTCTTTTTTTGCGCAATAAACCTTATATAACATCTAAAAATCGTTGTTTTTCCTGTTAATATAAGCCTTTCTGAAAATAAAAAAACACCTTTTTATTTTTTCGAAGCAGCAAATATAAATATATAAAGACAGAATCAAGAAAAGTAAAGCTATTTATGCAAATGATGAGAGTTAAATAATGATAAAATATGAATAATGGTAAATTCAGGCATATTTACGGTGAAAAAATTCAGTGTTATAATCAGAGTAACGGAGGTGGATTATATGAAAAAGACAACGGTTGTTTTACTGATTTTTATGCTTTTGTCGGTTTGGGTTATGCCTTATGCGTCATCAGCGGAGGAGGAAACCTGGCGCAGTGTTTTGTATCCTGAAAATTGGGAACCGGGATACACTACCGAAGATGGCATGTTTTTACAAGATTATTCTTATGCGGGTTATCATAGGGGAGAGAAAGAACTTCCCGATGAGGCCGAAGGTCTTGTATATGATGTATCTGACTACGGAGCGGACCCCACCGGCGAAGATTATTCAACAGATGCCATACAAGCCGCAATAGATGATGCTCAGTCGGCAGGAGGAGGCACGGTATATATTCCTGAAGGCTTGTATAAGGTTAGACCTGAAAGTGGAAATAATTATGTATTCCGTGTGAATTCTAATAATATTGTAATAAAAGGTGCTGGAATTGACAGTACTAAAATTTATAATGATGAGCCATATATGCGTAATGTATCAATAGTATTGTTTACTCCGGAAAATTTTGTAGACTGGATTTCTTTGGAAGAGATTGATCCTATCCTATTAAGCCGAGATATAAGCGAGGGCAGTATGTCTTTGCCTTTAGAAAGCGTTGAAGGATATAGTGTGGGAGATTGGATTATGGTGCGTAGTGACGCAACCGAAGAATTTATTGCCGAGCACTCCCAGACGGGCAAATGGAATACGAGTATCACCCCTTTAATGTATTATAGATGTATTACTGGGATAGATGGGGAGGATAATACTGTAGATATTGATATTCCCGTACGCTATAAGCTGAAAACAAGAGATAATGCAAGAATATATAAAATAAATATACAGCCTCTTACTGAGGTTGGCATACAGGATATATCTTTTGGCATGCTGGAAAATTTAAAATCCGATCTCGGAGAGGAATCATACACTAAAGAGGGAACCGCAGCGTATGAATGTCATCTCAGCAATTTTGTTAAGATGAGTCATGTTGTAAACGGCTGGATAAAAAGTGTAGGATCGTTTAAACCAGAACAGAATACTAAAAATATACATACCCTGTCTGGAGGAATATATTTGCAGTACAGCCGAGGTATAACCGTAAGCGATTGCAGTATGCAGCTTTCTCTCTATGAAGGCGGAGGCGGCAATGGATATTTATATAACTTAAAAGGGCAGGAGTGCCTAGTTAAAAATTGTTATGCGTACCACGGCAGGCATAATTACAGCTTTGGCGGCATGTATTGTTCCGGTAATGTTCTGACTTCCAGCAAAACTTCAAATGCAGACAGAGAGACGGATATGCACATGCACTTAACGCATGCAAATCTGCTTGATAAAATGTATGTAAGCGGTGACCAGCTTGAAGGGATCAACCGTAATTCTTACGGAAGCGAAAATAAACATGGGCACTCATCAACACAGGTAGTTTTCTGGAATACTTACGGAAATTCCTATCAATCGGGGGAAAAATCTATAGTTGAAAGCCAGCAGTATGGTATGGGTTATGTGGTGGGCACTTGCGGAAGTGCAAGTAAGATTTCGGTGTACGATGGAGATTCAACCTCCCCGATAGATTTTACCGAAGGTGAGGGCGTGGGCGCAACTCTGGTTCCGCAGTCTCTGTATGAGGATCAGTTCTCAAAAAGGCTTGAAAGAATGGGCGCTCCCATTATAGATAAGACATTTCCCGCTGACGGTGAAAGTATGTATGAAAAATCTCAAGTTAAAGTAGTGTTTAAAAATGATATGGACGAAGCGTCTGTAATAAATAAGGACAATATAATTATTTCTCCCGAAGCAGAATATGTTGCTCAATATGATAAAAACGACAAGACATTAACAATCGATTTCCCCGATGGACTGACAGATGGTGCCGAATATACGGTAACATTCAAAGCAGGCGGCATTACAAGTGCGCAAGGAACGGCTTTGCTAAATCAAAAAACCATTCGTTTCACAGCTTTGTCCGATATGGCTGTAACTTTAGGCGCACATATTTTTGTAGGTGATGGTTTTGCATATGCTGACACTGAGCTTACTAATGTTACCTCTTCGCCTTTACGTGCGGTCTTGGCAATTGCAATGTATGAAGCAAATAAATTGATACAGATTGAAACAACGGTTCAGGAGGTTTCTGCAGGTAATACAGTAAAAATACAGACAGATGTAATAAATAGTTCTGACAGTAATAATGTTTATTATAAAGCGTTTTTATGGGAAAAAGATATGCTTTCCCCTCTTGCTTTGGCTGATTACAGAGCGGGTAATGATCCTTCGATATTGACTCTGGAACCTGTTGATGATTCATATGTACGCAACGGAGGATACAACAATGATAATTACGGCGGAGAAGATTTTCTGGCGGTAAAAGACGGCTCCTCTAATTTCCGAAGAAATGCATTTTTAAAATTTGATTTAAACAATATGAAAGGGAACGTACGCAAAGCTGTTATCCGTCTTTATGGTTATTGCAGCGATTTCCCTACATCTTATAAAATAAATATTAAAGAGATTGAAGACGATTCTTGGACAGAGGAAGTTTTAACATGGAAGAATGCACCTGTTATGGGTATCAGTCTTGGCTCTGTGACATATACGGGTGAAGGGTCATATTGTGAACTTGATGTGACGGAATATATAAACCGAAATATAGGCGGGTATGCTTCCTTTGGTATAGACACCTCGTCAAAAGATTATTTGAGTATAAGTTCAAAGGAAGCAGCATCGAACCACCCCCAACTTATTATAGAATATTAGTATTATATGAAAAATGCTCAAAGTACAGTATGCGGCTTTGAGCATTTTGCTTGTTATACACCGCTGATCCAATTAAATTTACATCTTATATATCTGCATATATCATCTTTTGAAATAAGCTTTTTGTGCTTCATTGTATTTAAGCTGCCGGTTATATGGGAATTTGTTTTTCAATATAAATGTGAAACAATATAAAAATTTATAAATAATGAATAATAGATGCTTTACTTTTACTGTTAAATAATATAAAATATATTCAAAGCTATATTTAAGGAGGATGCAGATATATGAAAAGGTTATTGTGTATGATTCTCATTATTGTGATGATTTTATCGGCATTGCTCGTTTGCTCATATGCGAATGAGGTGGAGTTTCTTCCGGCGGAATATATGGTTAAGGCCAATGTTGTTAACGAGGCAGGAGCTGCCGCCCAAAGCTCATCGGATGGAAGTTTTATCGTTGAGAGTGACGGATGGGTGTCTACAGCAGAGACTGTTGACTGCGGGGAGCTTGGCGTAATAAGAGTTCTTGAGACAACAGCTACCGTAGCGTCTGTAAGTTTTAATTTTGATCTGCCCGAAGGCAAATACATACCATATTTTTGGAATGCGGTAGCAGATTCAGAAAGTACTACCGATACGCTTTTTGAAGTAGTTATGGGCAGTGAGACAGTTGCGTCCGCAAAGAGAAGCCAGACGACAGGCGGTACTGGCGGTACCGGCTGGAAGCCCATTTATATTGAAGAGGGTACAAACGGAAATCAGAATATTCCTGCTGAGGCACTTTCGCTTAGCGGCAAGGTTTCTGTAAAAGTAAACAGTGCCAATAACAAAAAGTCAAGAATCATTGCCGTTAAGCTGGTGCGCCAGGCAGATGAGTTTTATATCATAAGAAATACACTCAGAAATGAAACAGATGCCAGCGGCGGTACCTTTGAAGTTGGCAATATAAGCAAATGGGGAGATTCAAGCATAACATATTCCTGCTATAATGAAGAGGCGGCAAAGCAGATATACACTACGACTGAAGGCGAGTATGTTAAGTATAATTTTATCTCTGAGCAGGTGTCATCTGCAAATGTTTTAGGCACATTTGAATCTTACAATGGTGTTTCTGCCGGCTATTATAATGTGATGTATTACGACCCTTATAAGGCAGATACAGGTGATACAACCGTTGCACAGGCGGAGATTTATCACAGTGGGGAAACTGAAACGGTTATTGTTGATACAACAACAGATGCGGGTTGGTATACCATTGCTGAGCGGCTTTATTTCAGCGGAGAAGGCGATGAATATGTAAAGTTTACATCAACGGATACAAAGCGTATGCGTATGGGTGCCGTAAAGCTTGAAAAGTGCTTTATGTCAGACTTTGAAGAAGAGGTAAAGCCTCTTGTTTCCGGATTTTTCTATTCAGACGGTAAGGTAAGTATGACAACAAACGGCACAAGCATAACTGATGGCAACCCTGTAAGTCTTGTAATGGTTGTCGCAAAATACGAAAAGGATCTTGAACAGCTTGCCGGAGTGCAGAGCAGGTCTGTAACAATCCAACCTGCAAGCGGGGATGTCGTTGAATCAATCGAGCTGATGGCTGATGAAAATTACCGGTATAAGCTTTTTGTGCTTGACAGTATGCAGACCCTTAAACCTATATCAGAAGCGTATGATTTTTAAATAATATAAATTAGATATGTAAAATAGGGGGCAAAAAAATGAAAAGATTATTAGCGATGGTTTTGGCAATTTGCATTATTTTTACATTTTGCCAAGTAGGGTTTGTTGCGATGGCGGAAACGCCTGCTGAAGTTCAGTCAGATGCTGACCTTGCCGGAAATCCCACATGGCAGTCGGCAACATTGGAGGAAACCCAAACAGCAGGTACATACATTCTGAAAAATAACGATGAGGGTGCGGGCTATTCCTTTATATGGACTCCGGACAATAATACCCTTTCGCTTGATGCAAATTCGACTGCACCTGAAAATGTGGTTGTACCTTCATCAGTAAACGGCATCGATGTGCTGTCTGTAGGTTCAAAATTCATCAATAAGGCGAACCCGGATCACCTTAAAACCGTAGTTTTATCTGAAGGTATAACAACTATTGGCAAATCCGCATTTAATGGTTATACTGCTCTGGAGACAATCAAACTTCCATCAACACTTACAAAAATCGGTGAATCGGTATTTGTTAATTGTTCATCACTTAAGACGATAGATATCCCGGAAAGTGTAAAGAACATAGGCTATCAGTGCTTTAAAAATTCAGGAATCGAAGAACTGGTAATACCTGCAAATCTGCAAAATCCAGTTCAGGGAGAGATGTTTGCAAACTGCCGTTCTTTGAAACATCTTACCTTTGAAGGTTATGTAAAGAACTTCGACTGGGGCAGTTTTAACAATACATCAGCTCTTGAAACTATAACTTTTAAAAATCAAACTGCACTTTCATCTATATATTCGGGGGCGATGAATGGTTCTTCATCTAATCTTATCGTATATTATCCTGAGGACGGAGTGGGATATGATACTTATGAGTTCAGGAGTATGTTTATAGCCGGTACGGTATTTCGTATTATCGGCAAAGAACCGGTTTTTGACCCGCCTATAGGTACGGTTGCTTCAGCACAAGTAACGGCGGATAATGATGCCTTGGGAAATCCTTCATGGCAGTCGGCAACAACTACAGTGACAGATAAAGAGGGTGTATATATCCTTAAAAATACAGATGAGAATGCCGGATATTCTTTCAAATGGCTGCCTGACATTAAAACCATAATGCTTGATGAAAACTCTGAGGGAGCTGAAAATGTGGTTGTTCCTTCAAGTGTAAACGGTATAGAGGTTTTAACACTTGCCGAAAATATTATACCTAAATCCGATCCTGAGATTTTAAGAACCGTTGTTATATCCGAAGGAATAGAAACATTGGGAAATAGCGTACTCCAGTCACATAAACAGCTTAAGGAAATAAAAATCCCTGCATCTGTTACAAAAATTGGGGAGTCAGCGTTTATAGGCTGTTCGAATCTTACCTCCGTTAATATCCCGGAAGGGGTAAAGAGCATCGGCTATCAGAGTTTTAAAAGTACGGGAATAGTTGAGATTACTCTTCCGTCAACATTGGAATCGAGTATTCAGGGCGATTTGTTTTCTGCTTGTAAATCCTTGAAAAAAGTTACTTTTATGGGATATGTAAAAACTATAAACTGGGGTGTGTTTAATGCCAATTCTTCGTTGGAAGAGCTTATATTTATGGATGAGCAGCAGCCCTCCGGTTTTGGCGCCAATGTTTTTACAGGGGTTTCGGGATTGACCGTCTACTATCCTGAAAATGCTTCCGGCTATGAGACAGATACCTTTAAGGCTAATTTCCCGGAAGATACTTCATTTGAAGTATATCCTTTAAATTTTGCCGAGATTACCGAAGCCGTATATGACGGCGACTCATACCGTATCGGATATAATATCAGGTTCTCGGAGGATAATGCCGATGCTTCTGCAATTATTTCTTTTTATGACGGAGAGGAATTAAAAAAGTGCAAATTTATAAGCAAATCGAGCACAGAAGCGGTGATTGCTGCCGACTTTTCTGCTGACATAGTAAAGTTGTTTTTATGGGATTCCCTTGCCGGAATAGTACCGCTGTGCACAGCCTCAGTTGCAAAACTCGAACCGAGTGCGCCGCGAGGACGCGTTTATAATTCAAACGGTACTGTGGTTACGGATGAGGGAGAGCTTTTAAGAGGTGTGTACACTGAAACAGATTACTCAACTACGGCGGTTTCATATTCACAGCTTGCAGAAATAAAAAACTATGGGTGCAATACTTTGCATTTGTATGCAGAACGCCCCTCTGCCAAACTTGAACCGGGAGTCAATCTTTCGCTGGTGGATCAGTATGTTGAAATGGCAGAGCAGCTTGGGTTATATCTTGTTTTAACAGTTGGTGACAGTACACTTAATAAGGAGTTCGACTTGGCATTTTGGGAAATTTACGCTCCGAGATATAAGGACAAAACTCATGTGATTTATGAAGTACAAAATGAGTCCAACGGTTTTAACCCGCCCACCGAGCAATATCTTTCCGACTTGAAAGAGGTTTATGACAAAATTCGTTCTTTGGCGCCTGATACGCATATTCTTCTGTATTCATTCTCCCATCTTCGCTCAGTGGAGGATATAGACGGCTATATAGCTGCAATGGATATAGATGACTGGAGCAAGACCGCCGTTGCATGGCACGGATATGATTCAAATCCGCCTGATTATGCTTCGTTCGTAAACCATTTGAAAGATAGCGGGTACGCATCAATAAATACAGAGCTTCCTGCCGATATAAACGGATATGCAAACCCAATTCTGCTTAGAACCATGGAGGAACTGGGGTGTTCATGGCTTCATTTTGTAAATGTGAGCAATATCAAAAAAGATGAATACTGGACTATTCCTGTCGAAAAGGGAGGGATAAGCTGGAATTCGGATTTTGGTCTGTGGCCTGACCAGGACACAATAAGTGCATATCAGTATACACCGGCGACAGCATGTTCCGAGTCAGACGGTGTTACAATACATGACGGTTATGTAACAGCCGGAGAATCCGGTGGGTATATAGCCTTTGATAATTATAATTTCGCAACTGCTCCGAAGATTTTTGATGCTGATGTGGTTTCATCGGCTGCTGGAACTATCAGCATTTATGCTGACAGTATGCAGAGTGAACCGCTTGGTATTTGTACAGTATCAGAAGGTGGCGGAATATACTCATGTGAAATTACGCAAATCGTCGGCAAGCACAAACTGTACCTGGTACTCACAGACGGTATTAGCCTTAAACAGATAAGATTTTGCGATGAGCCGGTAAATGCTTTTGAACAGATCGAAATGGAGAACTATACAGAACAGCGCGGCGTGGATCTGAGTGCAACGGGAGATGGCAGCATGGCTATCTGTGCAATACAAGAAGATGATTATGTCGCTTTTGAGAATGTGGATTTTGGCTCCGGGGCTTCTTCAGTTCAGATAAGAAGCAGCGGTGTATATACTGACTGTAATGCCGTGCTCCGTATCGACAGTCTTGACGGGCCGATAATCGGCACTTGTCAATTGTCCGTAACCGGAGGATGGGAAACTTGGAAGATCTTTAATAGTTCCGTAAGCGGAGCGGAGGGACGCCATAAACTGTACATTATCTTTAAGGATGGTTCTCACGGCGGAGGATACTGTAATGTTGATTGGATAAAATTCATACAGTAATAAAAAAGTAATTACTGAAAGTAAAAATAAAACTCCCGAAGGAAATTTAAAGTTCCTTCGGGAGTTTTGAAGTTATTATGTGATTTTATAAAATAATTTTCACACCTGTCATTTTGTATCCGTCCACTTGAAGTTTAACGGTGTTGCCGTCAGGTGTCAATCCTCCTGTTTCCTTTTCCAGAGAATTAACCGTGCAGGCTGATTTAACAGCAGAGTTGAATGTAAATGCCACTGTCTCCCGGGAAGAATGAGGGTTAGACATATACAATATAAATCCGCCGTCTTCGCTTTGTTTTACGCCGTGAATAAATACCTTGCCCTCAGTTTTTATAAATCCGTCTGTATGTTTAAGATTACCTTTGTGTATTCCGTTTGATACAAAATTAAGAGGTGAATTAGCCGTAACAGACAGATCCTTTATTGTGTTAATATCAGCGTCACATACAAATAGTTTCAAATTTACAATCTGGCAGCCGATTTCCGGATACAGATCGGGGTTGTTCTGAGTATGAATCAAAGAAACAGCGATGCCGTCTTTTGTATTTCTGTAGCCGTATCTGCTGTCACATGCCAATGCAAGAGCGGTGTTTTCTTTAATTGCGGCAGTAAAGTTAAGACCGGGAATATCCATTTCCATTCCGGATTGTTCAAGTGTACCGCAAGGTATATCATGAACGAATTTGTCGGCTTTATAAGGTACCATAAAGGTAAGTACGGGATTCTTCTCACCGGGGAGTGTAATTTCTCTCCAGTTGAGTTCAAGTTTGCATTTTATACCTGCATCACCTTTGTCAAGGTAGTATTCTGCATTAATTTCGGACCCGAGAACTTTATATGTAGCTTTAAGAACTGTACGAAGTTTGCCTTCAATAAGCTGTGCATTGACGCAGTTTGATACAGGAATTATATCCACATATCTGCCTATGTTCCAAGCTGTAGAGGTAGAGGCTTCTACCATGTTTACATAAAGACCGGCTTTTCCGTTTTCTATATATTCTTTTCCTGTCTTTTTGTCTGTAAAAGAAATCATCATCAGGTCTTTACGGTCAAATTCCGCACGGACTAACTCATTTTCTATTACAAAATTATCAATAGGATATTCTTTTCTAAGGTCAATAGGCATAAAATGATTGAAATGAACAGCGGTAGTATCTGTTTCTTTTTCTGTAATTACTACGGTTGTATATCCGAATGCAGGAACACAGACCGGTACAACCACACGGAAAAACATATGATCCCAGTATTTACAAGGTTGCTCATCCATTACCTGAAATTCAATTTCTTTCATATTGCCGTCAAGGACATTTACTCGGGAAAGGACAAATCCCCAGTCCCAAACTATAAGTTCTTGGTTTTCATTTCTGTCATAGGGGGTCATGTTGAATATATTAAATACTCTTGTTTTACCGCCTGCGGCAGAAGGTGTTGAAACACAATACAGGGGACTTCTGGTATTAACTCCAAAGTTAGACCCTGTAGAAAATGCAACTCCGGCACCCTGTGCTTGTGACATTGCTTCATTCCCTTTTGGGAGAACATCATAAGCGGAAGTATCAATCTGCGAAGCTATAGCACGCATGGAATTTGCATATGCGGTATTTGAGATTGCTACCGATTCGTCAAGCAGTCCCATGGCGTGTTCTCTGCTGTCGGCTATGCATGAGCCTGTGAGAATGTCATGGAAGTGTGAAAACATTACATTTTCCCAAGCCTTTTCAAATCGTTTATGCTGATACGGTGCTTGGCACGATATGTTTGCCAGTGCATTTATAGTTTCGGCTTCAACAAGTTTAGATTCGCTTTTCTTATGAGCTTGTTTTAGTCTGCTCTGACTTGTAAAGCATCCCGTAAATACATAGTTAAGCTCATCTTTTACTATTGGCAGGTTGTCACGAACCGTTTCGGCTTCTTTGAAAAATTCTCCGAATGTTCCAAACTTCATCTGAGGGAATATAGGCCATGTCATCATTATTTTGGCATACTCTATATCTCTTCTTGTGGGACCGCCGCCGTGATCGCCTACGCCGTATACAATAAGACCTGTTTTAAGACCGCCGTTTGTTACCGAAATATCCGGCAATGCAGCACCGATTCTTTCAGGTGCAATGGCACTGTTGTACCAGAAAGGTTCTTTATAATGTATTTTTTCAGCACCGGACGGTGAAATGTATCTGTAGAGAATATGATTAGACTTTACACCGCGGCAATGATACATATATTTTACTTCGCCGTTTTCCATGATTTCAGCCATGTTTGCATTGTGACCGAAGGTATCGGGGCAAAAGTCTATGCAAAGACTCTCTTCTTTAACTCCGTACTTTTCCGTAAGGTATTTCTTAGTATAATAGTTATGAGCGATATATGACCTTTCGGCAGGCATATTCTGATCGTTTTCTACCCATGTAGAAGCTGTTACCTCCCAGCGGCCTTCTGCAATTCTTTGTTTTATTCTCTCCATCATTGCAGGGTCATATTCTTCCACAATCTTATATACAGATGCTTGCGATTGAGAAAATGTAAAGTCCGGATATTCTTCCATAAGCGTAAGCATAGTTCTAAAGGTGTCAAGTGTTGATGCAACGGTTTCATGCCAGCTCCAAAGCCAGTTCATATCAATATGAGCATGTGCTGCGAGAATAACTTTGTAGCTTTTTGCTTCAGCAGCAATAGGGGAAAGTGCTTCCTCTGCTTTTTGTGTGTCCTCTGCGGTAAAAGTCCCTTTTTCATCAATGGCTTTTTCAATAATGCAAAGAGCACTGCTTACGGGATCGTCGTAGATACCGTTGTTATTTACAGACATTCTGTACGCAAATATTAATTCACTGATAATTCTTGTTTGATGTAAAGGTGCAGGGCTTATGCCTTTTTCCTCAAATATAGTAGGGCCGAAGTTTGGTTCATATTTTACGGGTATTCTTATGCCGCCCGTCCTTTTTTGGATTCTTTCAATCCGTTTTGCAATATTGTCCATATAGTGAAATCCTTTCTCATAATTAGTAAAATGAAAAATATCTTTATAGTAGAATAATAAATATTTTTGTTTTTTTATTCTATCATAAAACTAAAAAAAGTCAATAAAATCCATGTAAAAAAGCTTAAACAAAAAATATTTCTGTGGACATAATAATAAAAAAGTAGTATAATGTGTTTAAATGGAGAAAATTTTGTGTTTATTGGTAATTTTAATTCAAGAAATTATATTTAAAATACAAAGAAAGGATGTTAAGTATGGTTAAATGGATAGTTTTAATTATCGCTTTAATTGTTGTATGGTTTATTATTATTTACAACAAGCTGGTGAGCCTTCGTGTAAAGGCGGAAAATGGTTGGGCACAGATTGAAACTCAGCTGCAGCGCCGATATGACCTTATACCTAACCTTGTGGAAACGGTAAAGGGATACGCGAAGCATGAAAAAGAGCTTTTTGAAAATGTTACAGCAGCTCGCTCCAATTTGGGCTCGGCAAATTCTGTTGCAGATAAAGCTGCGGCGGATAATATGCTTACCGAAACGGTAAAAAGCCTGTTTGCGGTAGCGGAAAATTATCCTCAGCTTAAAGCAAACGAAAATTTTAAAGAGCTTCAGTTAGAGCTTACGGGAACAGAAAATAAAATTGCCTATGCTAGACAGTTTTACAATGATACTGTTGCTGAACTTAATGAGGCTATTCAGGTGTTCCCCAAAAATATTATTGCTAAAATGTTTGGGTTTAAAGAAAAGGAATATTATGAATCAAAACCCGAGGCAGCAGAGCCTGTACAGGTTAAGTTCTGATGAGATTTTGAAAGGAAATTTTGCGTATGTTTGATTCAATCAGAAACAATAAAATGAAAACCGCACTTATAGTGGGGTTGGTAACGGCATTTCTTGCGGTTGTAGTTTATTATATTGCTTATGCCACCGGATATGGAAGAATTGCCCTGCCTCTTGCGGTAGTTATAGCTTGTGCGTCTTCTCTTGTATCATATTATAATTGTGATAAAATGGTGCTTTCCATCAGTGGTGCACGGCCGGCGGATGAGCAGAGCGACCGACTGGTAAAGAATACCATCGAAGGACTGTGTATTGCGGCAGGACTTCCCATGCCCAAGGTGTATATTATTGATGATCCTGTAGCGAACGCTTTTGCAACGGGAAGGAACCCGGAACATGCAGTAGTATGTGTTACAACAGGGCTCCTTCAAAAGATGGAGCCATATGAACTGGAGGGCGTTCTTGCACATGAGCTTGCACATATAGGGAATAGGGATATTCTGTTGTCTACGGTAGTTACGGTTAT
>URVP01000009.1 GCA_900551345.1 uncultured Eubacteriales bacterium | reverse complement strand
CTGATGGGGCTGTAAAAAGAAATAGTCCATATGTAACACATTACAATCAATCTTTTTTTGCAATTCAGCAGCAAGTGTACTTTTACCCGCTCCGCACCGACCGTCAACAGCAATTAGAACAAAGTCTTTATCTTTAAGCAAAGAGGCAGCAGTATCTACTATCAACTTATTTTGCTGCATAAGAATTATCCTTTGCTTTTGCTGAAGATGAAAAGGGTACCAGTTTAGCTCGGTCAAGTGCAACCATAATTACAGGAATTAATACAAGCTGTAATATAATACCGGGTATTGCATTAAGAAGCGCACCGGCGATAAAAGCTTTGATTGTAAAAGCTCCGCCGCTGAGTCCGAGAAGGACTACCTGAGCTGCGCCCCATACAAATCGACCTGCAATCATTGCAGAAATCAAGCAGAAATACAGTGCCTTAACGCATTTCCAGTGTGAACGGGAATAAAGAAATCCTACAACAAAACCATATGCTGCAAGCTCAAATGCCATAGCTATTGCTCCGGGGAACATTACAGGCATAGTGAACAGTGCGGATCGCATAATTGGCAGTATAAAGCCAACGATCAACCCATACTGCCATCCGCATATTAAGCCGCAAAGCAGCACCGGAATATGCATAGGCAGAAGCATACTTCCGAATTCTTTAATCTGTCCGGTAAGAAAAGGCAGAACCAAACCGATTGCAAGAAACATTGCAGAAAGAATAATGTTTTTTATATTTTGATGTTTCATAAGTAATAATCACCCTTTAAATATTGTTATTTTACATTGTATATCTTAAATACAATTTAGTCAAGATAAATTTTTATATGTTAAATACATGTTAAATTCAGTTAAACTTTGGTTAAATATTGTTAAGTCATCATGAAAATTTTCGAAATATATTGACCTTAATTTTCATTTTATGATAAAATCGCAACGGATATAAATGAAGGAGGCAAAGAGAATATGACCATATTTAACGCTCTAACTCTTATAGGCGGACTGTGTCTGTTTTTGTTTGGAATGAACATAATGGGGCAGGCATTGGAGCGCCGTGCCGGCAGCAAGCTCAGAACGCTGCTCGGAAAACTGACAACAGGTAAACTTGTCGGTCTTTTAACAGGTCTTGGTGTTACTGCGGTAATCCAAAGCTCATCGGCAACAACGGTAATGGTTGTAGGATTTGTAAATTCAGGCATAATGACGCTCAAGCAGGCCATAAATGTTATTATGGGTGCTAATATCGGAACTACGGTAACAGCGTGGATACTTAGCCTGAGCGGTATTGAAAGCAGCAATGTTTTTGTTCAGCTTTTAAAGCCCACTTCATTTACACCCGTTCTTGCTCTTATAGGAATAATACTTTATATGTTCAGCAAGAACAGCAAAAGCAATGATACGGGTATGATTCTGTTGGGATTTGCAACTCTTATGTTCGGTATGGATACCATGTCCGGAGCAGTTTCGGGACTTGCAGATGTTCCTGAATTCAGAGATATGTTTTTGATGTTTACAAATCCCATATTAGGCGTACTTGTGGGTACGATACTCACAGCTATCATCCAGTCCAGTTCAGCTTCCGTAGGTATATTGCAAGCCCTTGCTTTAACGGGACAAGTATCTTACGGTGCTGCGATACCGATTATTATGGGACAGAACATAGGTACATGTGTGACTGCTTTGCTTTCATCTTTCGGAACTAATAAGAATGCAAAGCGTGCCGCTATGGTACATCTGTTCTTTAATATAATAGGCACCGTAGTATTGATTATTGTATTCCTTTTTATAAAAACAATCTTCCATCCTATGCTTCTTGATCAAAACGCTTCCATGCTGGGTATAGCTGTTGCACATTCTTTATTTAATGTTATATGTACAATTCTGCTGTTCCCCATGTCGGGATTGCTTGAAAAATTGGCACATAAGCTGGTACCTGATGCTAAATCCAAAGAGGCTACAACAGCACTTGATGATCGTCTTTTATCAACACCTCCTCTTGCTCTTGAGGTTAGCAGCAACAGCGTAAAAGACATGGCCAACCTTGCAGTAAAATCCATAAAAGATGTTATTAATTCTTTTGACAAATACTCTGACGACCTGGCACGCTCCATCAAAAAAATGGAAGATAAATCCGATCGTTGGGAGGACTCACTGGGTACATATTTGGTAAAGCTGAGCGGACATCAGCTAAGCGAGAAAGAAAGCCTGGAAGTGGCCAAACTGCTTAAAGTAATAGGCGATTTTGAAAGAATCAGCGATCACAGCGTAAATCTTTTGGAATCTATCGAAGAAATAAATGACAAAGAGATTACCTTTTCCGCAGATGCCAGAGCTGAACTTAATGTGTTGTTTAATGCCGTAAATGAAATACTGGATTTGTCCCTTACTGCATTCTTAAACAATGATTTGAACGCAGCACAAAAAGTGGAGCCTCTTGAACAGGTTATTGATAAACTGAAAGAGCAGATGAGAAGCCGTCATATAGTGCGTCTTCAGCATAAAGAATGTACTATAGAAGCAGGATTCATATGGGCTGACCTACTTACCAATCTTGAAAGAGTTTCAGATCATTGTTCAAACATTGCAGGTTGTGTGGTTGATGATGCAAACAACAATATGAATACTCACGAATTACTGAAAAATGCTCGTACTGATAACCGTGATTTTAACGAGAAATACGAATTTTACCTTGAAAAATATGCTCTTAATTAATATCTATTGTTAAACGAGTCTATTAAAAGCAAAGCACATTTGGCTTACAGATAAATCTGAGCTAAATGTGCTTTATATTTTTATTATACATCGATTAAAAACAGCATGAACCACAAATAGCTGTTTTTATCTATACATATAAAAGGTTGTACCGTTATCATCTGTACACTTAAGCTTTTCCATACTAAAATACCTTTGAGGAACTTCCTGACTGCAAGCTTGTTTGGGTGACCCTTCAAAAACAATTTTTCCTTGTTCCATAACTATAATTTTATCTGCAATTTCCAACGCTTGATTTACATCATGAAACACCGTAATAATTGTGTTATTTTTTTCTTTTTCTTTATAAAAAGTTTTCAAAATATGCTTAGTATATTGAATATCAAGATTGGCGGTCGGTTCATCCACTAACAGCACTTTTGCCTGTTGACACAGCATCATGGCGAAAAAAGCTTTGCGTCTTTCACCGCCTGAAACTCGGTCTATTCGTTTGTTCTTAATGCTGTCAAGATTATTTTCGATAATGACCTTTTTGACTATTTCTTTATCTTTAGGAGACAAAATTCCACTCATCCCAGTAAAAGGCTGCCTACCAAACGATACAAGTCTTTCCACACTAACGGGTGGTTGGGGAAGAATCTGCGGCATAGAAGCAACTATGCAAGCTCTTTGCTTAGCTGTTACATCAGCCATATCCGTTTTATTAATTAAAACTTGTCCGGTATAGTCTATATTTCCGTTAATAGCTCGCAAAAGGGTTGTTTTTCCGCTGCCGTTTTTACCCAACAGCACGCATATTTCTCCTTCGTTTGCGCGAAACGAAACATTGTTAACAATTGTATTTTTTCCGACTGTTACTGTTATATTTTTACATTCTACCATATCTGTTTCTCCTTTTAATTAAAAGGTATAAAAAGAATGGCGAACCAAACACTGCCATTATAATGCCCGCAGGAAGTTCTGTAGGCGAAAACAAAATTCTGCCGAGCAAATCGGAAAACATAACCAACCCACCGCCGCTTAACGCTGAAATAGTAAGATTAAACCTCATATCACTTCCGGCAATCTGTTTTGTTATATTGGGAACAATTAAGCCCACAAAACCCAGCAGTCCTGCAAAACTAACGGCACTGGCACATAATGCAGCGGAAATAACCAGGCTGGTTATTCTTAACACTTTAACCTTTATACCCAAAGAGTAAGCTATATCATCACCTAAGCACAACAAATTTAATTTAGCGGACAAAATTTGCAAAGATATAAGAGATATAAGTATAATTATAAAAGGAATAAATATTTCTTTATATCCCACTCCTCTAAAACCGCCTACACTAAAGCTTGAATAGGTACTTAAAACATCAGGATAACGCAGCGATAAAAATGATATACCGGCACTTAAAATAGAGGAAACAGCCACACCCGCTAAAACTATAGCGGTGCCGTTTGTTCTGCCTCCTCCGCTAAAGGCAATACTCATAACAATGGCAGTTGCCAAAAGCGCACCTATAAATGCTACAAAAGGCAATAACATCCATTGATTGGGAAACAGACATAAGATTATCATAACAAACAGTCCCGCACCGGAATTTATTCCGATTATATTTGGAGCACACAGTGAATTATCAGTTACGCACTGTAACACACTGCCGGCAGCAGCTAAAGCTATACCGGCAAGAGCTGCCGCTATTGTCCGGGGTAATCTTATATCCCATACTATTGCTCCATAGACGCTTTCTTCGCCTTTTAAAGCATCAATAAAATCGCTTAAAGGTATTGACACAGAGCCAAAAACCACACTTAAGACAAACAGCGATGCAAATATTAATAATACAAAAGTGTATATTATATATAATCGTTTGACCTGTGTCATATCTTACTACCTTTCGTACAATAAGTTAATCAGCATTTCATAAGCCTTATCCCATTGGCTGTTAGGCTTATAATGAAACATTTCTTTTGGAAGGTAAGCATAGTTTCCGGATTTTACAGCATTTAAATCCTTCCAACCTGCTGATTGAAGCACAGAATCCATATAGTTTTTTGCTGCCTCTTCATCTCCCATAGTAGTGATAAATATAAAATCGGGCTGCGAAATCATTACTTCTTCTATGCTCAGTCCGTCCAACAGGACGGGCGCTTTATCCGCTATGTTTTCAGTATTAAGGTCCTGAAGCATTTTACATACAAAATTATCCTGTGCTGTTTTGGCTTTAGCTGAGCTTGCACCTGACCCGGAGCGAATAAATAAAATTTTCTTTGCCGTACTTTCTTTTTCATTTACTTCTGTAAGTAAAGTATCTATTCTTTCGCCCACTTCAACACCATAGGTTTCATACGATTCAGGGTTCTCAGTTATATCACAGCAAATTTTCAGCATACTCAAATAGTCATCAAAGGATTCAACTTTAAATGATGCCGCCGGTATACCCTGCTCCCTGCAAAAATCAACAGCATCCACCTGTACCTGATAGTCTGCGGTACCTATAACTAAATCGGGCTGTGACTCTAAAAGTTTCTCCAAATCTATAGAAGAATGTCCGGATTTTTCATCAACCAGAATACAATCATCCTCAGCAAAACCTCTTTCCACACTTTCTCCCACGCTTATGTCCACACTGCCTCCTGCCAAGTTCCATATATCCGCATAAGAGGAAAAAAGCACAGCGACTTTTTCAGGTTTATTGTTAAGAGTTATTTCATTACCCAAACTATCAGTGAAAGTATAAAAGTTTTTGCTCTCATCTGATTGCATATCCGTCTTGTTTGCACAGCCGGCAATGCAAACAAATATAAACAGTGTTAAAATTATACATAGTAGTTTTTTCATTTAGCAGGTTGCTCCTCCGATAACATTTTTCTTCATTATTTTATCCTTATCAATCTCAGTATTCAAAAGTTTATTTTCCACATATTCAAAGCCCAGTCTGTCAATAGTATCGGACAATCTTTCGCCGCTGATGCCCTCATCTCTGAAGAATAGAATGGTTTTCTCGGTCATATCTATAACTTCTTGTTCGCTTGTAAATATGTGATTTAACATTTTACCCGAAGCAACTTTTTTGCCCCATCTGCCGCCAATATAAATCTTATAGCCGGTCATAACCTCTTCTACTGCGCCAAACGGGCACTTACCTATGCAGCGGCCGCAATTGTTACACTCGTCATTGTTAATTGTGATAACGCCGTTATCCATCTTAGCAACATGAATGGGACAGTTGTTTTCTACCTGACAGACCTTGCAATTTCTGCATTTATCTGCTTGTATTGCAGGTACTCGGCATCCTACCACACCAAAGTCATTAAGATCGGGTTTAACGCAATTATTGGGACATCCGCCAACCGCTATTTTGAATTTGTGAGGCAATGATACATCATGATAACCTTTATAAAATACATTATGCAGTTTTTCAGACAAACCAAATGTATCTATAAGTCCATATTGACAAGTTGTACCTTTACACGAAACAACAGGTCTGACTTTAGAACCCGTTCCGCCTGTTTCCAAACCGGCAGAATTTAAAAATTCAAAAATATCATCAAGGCTGTCATATGGAACGCCCTGGATTTCAAGTGTAAGTCTTGTGGTCATGGTTACTTCGCCCGAACCAAATTTTTCCGCTGCTTCTGCAACGGCTTTTTGCTCCTCAGCTGTCAGTTTTCCGTTTCTTGTAATTACTCTTACATTAAATACATCGTCATATCTCTTATCTTGCAGGCAACCAAGACCTTTGACTCTTTTTATTTCCATGGGAGAAAGCTTTTTGCCGTTTCTCTCAACTTTAACAGTATTAAAAGTCACGCCGCCCTCCAAAACTCTTGTATTGGTAAAGCCCATGGATTTAAGTTTATTTTGCAGGAAATATCCTCTTTTACCTTTTGCACAGACTAATAGCAATTTAGCATCTTTATCAGTATCTGCGAAACTTTCTTCAGCTTTTGTTATATCCACCCATTTTGCATTTGGTATACCTGCCTGTGGCTGAGCATCTATTACGGTATATCCTTTTGCTGCTCCGGAAGCATATTCAACGGGAGATATGGTCTCCAGCTCTCCTTTAATCTTATTTTCAAGAATATAGCAAGCTGTTACAAATGGGTGTATTGCTGTGGAAAACGGCGGAGCATATGCAAAATCCATTGTATTAAAATCATCAAGCTTTAATCCTGCCATTAAACCAACAACAGCTATATCAACCATTTTATCTACTTCACCGGCGCCAATTACCTGCAGGCCAAGAAGTTTTCCGGAAGATTTGTCTGCTATAATCTTAGTTACAAAGCTGGACGAATCGGCATAATAATGTGCTTTGTCATCGGTTATACATACCACACTTTCAACATCATAGCCTTCAGCTTTAGCTTGGTCATAAGTAAGACCGGTTCTGCCGCAATTAAGATTTTTTAACAGTTTTGCAACGCCGGTGCCAAGACATCCTCCATAAATATTATCACTGTTAAAAATATTTTGAGCTAAAACTCGTGCTGAAAGATTTGCTGTTGAACCCATAGCTGACCATTGAGGCTTTTTTGTTAATGCATTATAAACCATTGCACAGTCACCTGCTGCATATACATCAGGTACATTTGTTTGCATTTTTTCGTCAACTACGATAGTTCCTTTTACCATTTTTATTCCGGTATTTTCAGCGAAGTCTGTTGACGGTTTTACGCCCACAGCCATAACAACTAAATCAGCAGATAACTTACCGGTATTTGTAATTATTCCCTCTGCTTTTCCTTCTCCGCTGACACCTTGGATTGTTGTGCCTGTTATAATTTTTATTCCGGCTTCACGCAGCTTTCTTTTTATATAATCTGCCATATCAGAATCTAAAATATTAGGCATAAGCTGCGGCGCCATATCAACAACTGTAACATCTATTCCTTGACCTAACAAGTTTTCGCTTATTTCCAATCCTATAAAGCCGCCTCCGCATACTACGGCTCTTTTACAATTATTCTGCTGCATATATCCTCTCAGCTTAACAACATCGGAAGGCTGTCTAACGGTAAATACACCGGGCAAATCTATTCCGGGCATATTGGGGACAAAGGCTTTTGCACCGGAAGCGATAATTAATTTATCATAACTTTCTTCTTTTTCTTCGTTATTTTTTGATGTGTAAAATACTTTTTTGTTTTCCGTATCCAAGCCTGTAACGGTTGAATCAGTAAGTACCTCTACTTCAGTAAGTGCAGAATATTTTTGAGGAGTATTAACTATCAATTCTTCCTCTGTCTCTATCATTCCTCCC
Source organism: uncultured Eubacteriales bacterium (assembly GCA_900551345.1). Classification (GTDB taxonomy): domain Bacteria; phylum Bacillota; class Clostridia; order Monoglobales; family UMGS1388; genus UMGS1388. The sequence continues at coordinate 13,290 of URVP01000009.1, read as the reverse complement.
ACATAATAGGGCAGTCCGCATCCTGCATATGATATATCTGAGGATTGTGTAATTATTTTAACATCAGTGCTTCTGTCGCAACGCATAATTTTAGCCGCTGCTTTTGTACCCGCAGCAACTCCTCCAATTACAATAACCTTCATAGTTTTTCCTCCAATATTTAACAAATTTTATTTATATATTGATTATACCCTCTAATTGTGATAAAATCCAATTATCGATTATTATTTATCGATAATTTTTATTAATGAGATGATAATATGCTGGATAAAAAAGTAGAGTCATTCTTAATGCTATATGAAACGATGAACTACCGCATTGCTGCTGAAAAACTTTTCTTGACGCAACCTGCTGTTACGCACCATATTCAAGCACTGGAAAAGGAATATAATTGCAAGCTGTTTAACTATGACCGTAAAAAACTCACCGTGACCAACGAAGCGCATCAATTAGCAAGACATTTTCGGCAAATTATGTACAATGACAACATGGTTAGGCAAAAGATAAATAAAGATAAAAACACGCCGCTGAAAATAGGTGTGACAAAAACTATAGGCGAATATGTTATAGAGCAGTATGTGGTTAATTTTTTAAAAAACAGTCAGCGGTCTTTGTCAATAACAGTTGACAATACCGAAAACATACTGCATTTAATAGACAATCAAACAATTGACTTTGCAATAGTTGAAGGAATATTTGACAAAACAAAATACGGATACAGACTGTTCAGCAAAGAGAACTATACGGGAATATGTGCAAAGGACCACCCTTTTGCGAATAAAGAGGTTCCTTTTGAGAAGATTTTTAACAACACGGCAATTTTACGAGAGAAAGGATCGGGAACAAGAAAAATTCTCGAAAGAGTATTTTATGAAAACAGTTATAAAACAGATATGTTTAAAAGAGTGATAGAAGTAAGCTGTTTTTCACTTGTTTCGCATTTGACAGCTCAAAATATGGGCATAAGCTTTGCTTATCAATGCTTAGCTCAAAAACATCCCGATTTGTCTGTTTTTTACATTAAAAATTATCCTATTGCATATGAATTTAATTATGTTTATCTTAAAGACTCTCTTGCCTGCGATGTAATAGATGAGTTCTTGGGAAAAAACAATAAACAATCAGTACAGTCTTAAACAAAACAAGCGACAGCTTACACCGTCGCTTGCAAATGAAATTATAAGTTTTTTCGTAACTTTTGGGACGCCCGGTAAAAGATACAAACTATCTTTCAAATGTTATGCTTACACTAGTGCCCTCCCCCTCATTGCTTTCAAGCTCGATTTGAGCATTGTGGTAAATTGCACCGTGTTTAACAATTGATAGACCCAATCCTGTACCGCCAATAGCTTTTGAATGGCTTTTGTCAACACGATAAAAGCGCTCAAAAACCCTACTTTGTTCTGCCTGAGGTATTCCTATTCCCGTATCACGGACAGTAAGTTTGACGCTATGTTCTGAAGAGGTTAATATTATATCGACAACACCGTTTTCCTTATTATATTTAACGGCATTATCGCATAGATTATATACCATTTCGTCAAGTATTTTTCTGACGCCGTACACTATGGTACTTTCTCCGATTAGGTTAAGCTTTATTCCTCTGTTGTCAGCTGCCGGTGTTAATCTTTTAAGTATCTCTGCTGATAAGTCATAAAGATCAACTTTTTCCTTTTCAAAACCGGTATCCTTCTCATCAAGTTCAGAAATTTTGATAATGTCACTTACCAGACAGATCAATCTCTGAGCTTCATCATATATGGATTTAGAGAAATCTATAATAGTTTCTTCAGGCGTGCCGCCTTCCTTCATAATTTCTGCAAAACCGGATATGGAAGTCAGAGGAGTTTTAAGCTCATGTGACACATTTGAAGTAAATTCCCGTCTCAGCTGCTCTCTCTTTTCCGTTTCGGTAACATCAAGAATAACAATTACAGCACCGATTATTTTCTCACCTTCAAAAACCGGTGTGGAAATAAGGCTGTAAATTCGGTCATCTCTGGTCATACGACTTTCGGCTCTGCTGCCGCTGAGTACCTTTTCTATCATATGTCTAAAATCCTTTGTGCGGTCAAGAGTAAGCACGCTGCCTCGTTCGGACTCAGAAATGTCCAAAAGACGCATGGCTGATGTATTATAAGTCAGAACAAAGGTATTCTTATCTATTACCAAAAATCCTTCGCTCATATTCTCAGTAATAAGCCTGAATTCTTCCTGCTTTTGCCGAGCAGTTTTAAGCTGTGCTTCTATAGTCTTGCGCTGGGCTAATATTTTTGAAAGGAGAGGTGAAAGTTCATCATACACATCATTATCAGCAGGATTTTCAAGATCAAGTTTATTAATAGGATCAATTATACTCTTAGAGACTCTTGACGACAGAAAGAACGCAAGCAGCAATGCAATAATGAACACTAAAATCATAGGCTGTAAAAGACTGATAATAACAGCAGCTACAGCATATTGCGGACTGGAGACACGAAGAACTGTTCCGTCATCAAGCAAAACGGCATAATAAACGATTTTCTCCATAATTGTATCAGAGCGTCGTACACTGACACCGCTGCCTGACTCGAACGCTTCTTTAACTTCTTCACGGTTTTTATGGTTGTCAAGTTCAGCTGCATTTACAGCTGTATCAACAATTACAGTACCGTCAGAATCTATCAATGTAATACGCCTTTCTTTGGAATCGAAATTATCAAAAAAAGAATCGCCCTCGTTTTCCAGTGCATGGGAGATATAATATGCTTCGCTTTTCATTTCGCTTACAAGCTGATTCTCGAAAAATTCAAAAAGTATTCCCATAATAAGAATAACACTTAAAACAAAAACAAGGAGTGCACATATAACGGTAGAACGGAAAATTTTCTTATTCATTCGCCTGCTTCGCCTCCGATTTTGTAACCGATATTTTTAACGGTCTTTATTAAATTGCCTGCTTCGCCAAGCTTTATCCGAAGTTTTCTTATATGAACATCCAGTGTCCTTGACTCACCGTAAAACTCGCCCCAAATTTCGGAAAGGAGTTTTTCACGCTTTACTACCTTCCCCTCAGCACGAAGAAGAGTCATTAACAGGCAATATTCTTTATATGAAAGGTTTACGCTGCTGCCGGAAACTTCTATTATATGTTTTTCCGGATTTACATACAGACTACCTATATGATACGATTTACTGTCGCCCGCAGAGCTTCTCTCGCTGCGTCTGAGCACTGCTCTTACTCTGGAAATAAGCTCTGTCATACCAAACGGTTTTGATATATAATCATCAGCCCCCATGTCAAGGCCAGTTACTTTATCAAATTCACTGCCTTTTGCAGTAAGCATAATAACCGGTATGTCACATGTGCGGCTGCTTTCTCTTATTTTGCTGAGTATGGACAGTCCATCTTCCTCCGGCAGCATTATATCCAGCAAAACAAGTTCGGGGAGATTTTCGCTCATTGCTGAATAAAATTGGTTCGGCAAAGAAAAGCCCTTTATTTCGTAACCTTCCTTGGAAAGGGCATAACATACAAGCTTGCGTATATTGTCATCATCTTCAACAAAATATATCATTTATTCTACCTCGCTGAAATTCATACAGATTTTGATTAACTGTATTACAATTTATTCGTACGATATTAAAATACTAAATGTCTTCTTCATGTTTTCCTGTTATGGAATATATAACCCATTCCGCAATATTTTCAGCATGATCTCCTATACGCTCAAAGTATTTTGCAATCATTAAAAGATCAATAAGTGCTTCTGCATTTTCATGTCCGTCGGACACAGCCTCAATCAATTCTTTTTTTACTTTTGAAAAGAGATTGTCCACAACATCGTCATGAGCTATTGCTTCATGAGCAAGGTCAATATCCTTTTTTACAAAAGATTCAACGCTGTCCGTAACCATCTTAATTGTGGCTCTTGCCATATCGGCAATATGAATTTGACTTTGCATACCGGAATCTTCAACATATTCAGCAATCTCAGCTATATCTGACGCCTGATCTCCTATACGCTCCATATCTGAAATCATCTTAAGGGCAGAAGAGATAACACGCAAATCTTTTGCTACCGGCTGCTGCTGCATAAGAAGTTTCATACAAAGAGCCTCTATTTCCCGTTCCTTACGGTCTATCTGCTTATCGGTTTCATATACATCTTCACGCACGGACGCATCATTGTTTATAAGATACTGCACGCTGTTACTTATAGCTTCTTCGCACAAAGCTCCCATGGTAATAAGCTGGTTGTTTAATTCTGCAAGCTGCATATCGAAACGATCTCTCATCATCCGAACCTCCCTGTTATATAATCTTCAGTCCGCTTATCTTGCGGCGTGGAGAACATTTTTTCAGTAGAATCAAACTCTACTATTTCACCGAGAAGGAAAAATGCAGTCATATCGGCTATTCTGGCTGCCTGCTGCATATTATGGGTTACGATTACTATAGTAAAATCACGGCGCAAATCAATTGCCAAATCTTCTATTTTGGATGTAGAAATAGGGTCAAGGGCTGATGTAGGCTCATCCATGAGAAGAATTTCAGGTTCTACTGCAAGCGCTCTTGCAATACAAAGACGCTGTTGCTGACCGCCGCTCATTCCGAGAGCGCTTTTTTTAAGCCGGTCTTTGCATTCATCCCATATTGCCGCCTGACGAAGGGAACGCTCAACAATTTCATCAAGTTTTACCTTTGACCTGATACCGTGTATACGAGGTCCGTATGCAATGTTATCATATATGCTCATAGGGAACGGATTGGGCTTTTGAAACACCATACCCACACGCTTTCTTAAAAGGTTTATGTCAGCGTCCTTGTATATATCCATTCCGTCCAGTGTAATCTTGCCTTCTATTTTACAGCCTTCAACCAAATCATTCATACGGTTAAGGGATTTCAAAAATGTAGACTTACCGCATCCTGACGGGCCGATAAGCGCAGTGATTTGCTTAGCCGGAATTGATATATTAACATTTTTAAGAGCATGGTTTGTTCCATACCACAAATTTAAATTTTCAGCAGTAATAATTCCTGACATAATTTACTCCTTTTCTTTCTTCAATACACGGGCTGCTAACTTTGCTGACAGATTTATAACAAATGTTAATATAAGAAGTATTGCAGCAATGGCAAAAGCGATGTCAAATTCTCCTCTTTCTTTAGCATACATATAAAGGGAAACGGTAAGAGTCGAACCGGCTTTGCCGGGCAGCACACTCTCAAAAAGTCCCAAAATTTCATTTGCCATACCAGCAGTAAACAGAAGAGCTGCACTTTCACCTACTATTCTGCCTATTGAAAGTATACAGCCTGTTACTATGCCGTCAATTGAAGAAGGTAATACTACAGTGCGTATCATATACCATTTGCCCGCACCGAGGGCAAGAGATCCTTCACGATAACTTCCCGGTACTGTTTTAAGACTTTCCTGCGTTGTACGAATAACAGTGGGCAAAGTCATTATAACAAGTGTTAAAGCACCTGCTATAAGGCTTGTTCCAAGCGAGAAAACCTGTACAAAAATAAGCATACCAACCAGACCGTATATGATAGAGGGTATACCTGCAAGTGTTTCTGTTGCAAGTTCAATAAGCTTTACAGCTTTTTTGTTTTTAGCATACTCGTTAAGATATATTGCAGCGCCTACGCCTATGGGAAGTACTATTACAAGCGTCATAAGTATGATATATACTGTATTAAGAATATTGGGAAGTATTCCTATTGTATCCCGTATAAGACTTGGTTTTGTTGTAAGAAGCTCTACGGTTACAAAAGGGATTCCTCTGTAAAGTATATATCCGATAAGTCCGATTAAAAGCAGACATATAAAAGCTGCGGCAGCATACATAAAAAAGTTCAAGACAAAGCATTTTGCCTTTCGTTCAAAAGATATTTTCTCATGCATTGCGCCGTCACCTCTTTTCCTTTTTTACCACCAGATTAAGAACAAGGTTTATAATCATGATGAACACAAACAATACTAATGCTATGGAAAACAGCGCTTGTCTCTGAAGTCCTGAGGAGTAAGACATCTCACTGGCAACAGCCGTTGTAAGAAAGCGTACGCTCTTAAACAATCCGGGCATATTAGCAACATTACCGGAAACCATCATAACAGCCATAGCTTCACCTATAGCTCTGCCTATACCCAGCACTACAGAAGTCAGTACTCCGCTTTTTGCGGCAGGCAGGATTATCTTAAACACCGTTTCCGTTTTAGTTGCCCCAAGAGCAAGGGATGCCTCCTCGTATTCTTTGGGAACAGCTCTTATTGCGGTTTCGGACACAGAAATAACCGACGGTAAAATCATTACCGTAAGTACTATAATTGCCGAAAAAAGATTTGCTCCGTCCGGCAGATTAAATGTTTCTCTAACTGCTGGAACAATTATTATCATTCCCACAAGTCCGTAAACCACTGAGGGTATACCTGAAAGTAAATCAACGGCTGTTCTCACGGTTGCCGATATTCTATTAGTTGACATTTTTGCAAGATAAACGGCACACATTATACCAATGGGAACACCTATAATTATAGCTCCTATGGTTCCGTACACAGAAGTCAAAATAAAGGGCAGTATACCAAAAGACGGGTCATTTGCCGTAGAAGCCCATTTTGTGCCAAAGAGGAAATCGGCAATGCCGATTTCCTTTATAGCCGGAAGTCCTGAGCCCACTAAAAATACCGTAATAAGCAGTACAAACGCTACCGCAAGAAAACCGCACAGCACAAATATAATGTTCATTATTTTCTCAAATATGTCTGCCGATTTTTTTAAGATATTCATATTCCGCTCCTCGGTAAATTATCTCTTTACAGGTACTGCTCCTGCCTCAACAATAAGGTCATCTGCTGCCTCGCTTGTTGCGAAGTCAAAGAATGCCTGTGCTGCGTCGCTGAGCTGTTCGCCTGTTCTGGTTACAAGAACAAAATCACGCTGTACTTTATATGTTCCATCCTGAATAGTCTGTGTATCGGGAGTTACTCCTTCTACATCAACTGCTTTAACATTTTCATTTACCGAAGCAAGAGATGCATAACCGATAGCATTGGGGTTTGAAGATACAGTCTGTACTACATCACCTGTTGATGTAAGTTCCTGAGCGTATTTGCAAAGGTCTTCTGTACCTGTTATTGACTCGAAACCATCTCTTGTACCTGATGCTGCTTCACGGCCGATAAGAACGATAGGACCGTCATTTCCTCCAACTTCACTCCAGTTGGTAATTTCACCTTTATAAATCTTACCAATCTGTTCAAGAGTAAGATCTGCTACAGGGTTTTCGGGATTTACTATAATTGCAATTCCGTCGATTGCAACAACTGTTTCAGTAAGAGTTTCTTTTTCTTCATCTTTTAAGTTTCTGCTTGCAAGACCGATATCACATCTGCCTTCTGCTACAGCCTGTATACCTGCACCTGAGCCAGTGGGGTTGTAGGTAACTTTAACATCGGGATTCTCTTCCATATATGCTTCACTTAAAAACCCGATAACCTTTTCCATTGAAGTTGAACCATCTGTTGACACTGTTCCGCTTACCGAACCGTTTGATTGTGTATCACCGCCGGTTTGTCCGGTGCAGCCTGTAAACAAAGCTCCCACCAACAGAATTGCTGAAATTGATGCTATGATTTTTTTCATAAAAATCACTCTCCTTAAAATTTAATTTTTTCTTATTTCGGATAAATTATAGCTTGCTCAATGTTAACTCCGAAATCCAATTTATGTTAATTGTATGTAAACAAATAAATTAACATTAAGCTGCATGTAAAATTAAGAGAAAGTGATTTTTTATTCTATATATCAAATTTTTCTTTGTAAATTCTGTATTGCTTATCGAATTCGTTATCACCATGGGATTTTACATTTGACAGATAACCATGTGTTTCAAACTGATCTTCATCAATCTGAATGAGACAAACCGCAATATTTGAACAGTGGTCTGCAACCCTTTCATAATTATTTAATAAATCATTAAATACAAAACCTGTTTCTATGGTACATTCACCTTGCTGAAGTCTCATTACATGTCCGTTTTTAAGTCTGTTCTGCATACGGTCAATAACTTGTTCAAGAGGTTCAACACGCTTTGCGAGATTAAGGTCATTTTCTTTAAAAGCCCTCAAGGTAATATTTAAAATTTCCTTAAGTGCAGCAGACATTACATCTATGCCTTTTTTAGCATCAGGTGAAAATGTGATACCTTTTTCTTTTATTTCCTTGGAAACAGCAAGCATATTGCATGCATGATCCCCTATTCTTTCAAAATCGCCTATACAATGGAGCAATCGTGATGTTTCATGGCTGTCAGACAACGAAAGACTTCGTCTTGAAATTTTAACTAGATATGAACCCAGCTTGTCCTCGTACATATCAGTTTTTGTCTCATTTTTTTCGATTTTCAAAGCCTTTTTTTCATCATAATCCATAAGCATATCTATAGTTTGTGCAAAACTTGTCATTGCCATACTGCCCATTTCTTCAGTAAGTGCACGACAATGAGCAATGGCAACGGAAGGTGTCGCAAGCAGTCTTTCGTCCAAAAGTTCGTTTTTTTCTTTTTCCGTGCCATCTTTAATAATTATTTTTGCCAGTTTTTCGAGCTGTTTTGTAAATGGAAGCAGCATAAGTGTAGTAGCTACATTAAAGATGCTATGCACTATTGCAATTTGATACGGAGCTATGGGAAGATTGATAAAAGAAAACTTCACAAAATAATTTATTCCGTAAAACAAAATCAGTAAAACAACAGTACCTATTACATTAAACATAATATGAACCGCCGCAACACGCTTGGCATTTTTGTTAACACCAATACTGGATATAAGAGAAGTTACACATGTACCTATGTTCTGCCCCATAATAATCGGTATTGCCATTCCGTACGAGATACTTCCCGTAAGAGAAAGAGCCTGAAGGATACCAACCGATGCAGCTGAACTTTGAATTACACCCGTAAAAACAGCACCGATAATGACTCCGACCACAGGATTGGAAAAGGCAGTAAGAATACTTGAAAATGATTCACTTTCAGCAAGAGGGCTTACGGAATCGCTCATAAGCTCCATACCGAACATTAGCACAGCAAAACCCACAAGTATTTTACCAATATCGTTCTTTTTGCCTGAATTGCCAAGCATAATCATAATTACACCGATGAATGCAACGATCGGCGAAAAAGCCTCGGGTTTTAAAAGTTTAAGGAAGAAATTGTTGCTTTCTATCCCGGCAAGGCTGAGAATCCACGCAGTAAGGGTGGTACCGATATTGGATCCCATTATCACTCCAATGGTTTGCCCCAAAGTCATTATACCTGAATTTACAAGACCTACAAGCATAACCGTCATTGCAGACGATGATTGAATGGCAATTGTGATTCCTGCGCCCAAAATCAAACTTTTTAAAGGATTTGAAGTCATTTTTCTGAGCGTTGTTTCAAGTTTTCCGCCTGCAATTTTTTCGAGACCGGCAGACATAACAGTCATCCCATAAAGGAAAAATGCAAGACCTCCAAAAAGAGTAAAAAAAGAAAATATATCCATGATAAACCTCTGTTATTCTAAATACAATCCGGATGTATGATTACATAAGCTGATGTTCATTTATAATAAGCTTAAATTCAAGTCCCAGTTTTTCGGCAGCTTTTCTACACAAAGTCATACGGGAAAGGAAAATTTCAAAATAATCCATAACGCTTGAATATCTGGTATCAACATGCAGTTTAAGCTTAATTAGAGTTTTATCCTCATTTATCTTTATTGATGATTGTTTTACCGAATAATTAACACGGTCATGTATATCAAAATTTGCCCTGTCTTGATTGCGAACACGACTGCGTCGTACATCGCTCTTGTCAGCGATAATAAGGGCGGCTGCAACCGGGTTTACAGCAACGCCGGTCGTTTCATCATGATTTCCTATTGCCGTAACAATTACCGCAATATCTTCGGCAGGCATGCCCAGTTTATCAAGAATACGAAACGCCATAACCGCTCCGCTCTGCGAATGGTCCACACGGTTAACAAGATTTCCTATATCATGAAGAAGCGCTGCAATGCGGGCAAGTTCAATATCACGGTTTGAATATCCCAGTGTTTCCAGAATATACCTTGCACGCTGACCCACTTCTGCAACATGAGCAAAACTATGTTCAGTGTATCCCAGTGCAGCCAGTGAAGCGTCTGCAGCGTTTATATAAGTCCTTATGTTATCATTTTTGCTGAGTTCATCTGCTGTAATAATCATAATGTTATTCTTCCTTTCCTTGAAAACGGACGGTGAAAACCGTTCCTATGTCTACTTGACTTTTAACTTCAATGAGTGCATCATTTTTCATAGCTATATGCTTAACAATAGAAAGTCCCAGCCCTGTTCCGTTAACAATTTTTGACCGGCTTTTATCCACCATGTAAAACCTTTCAAAAATTCTATCCAGGTGTTCAAGCGGAATACCTATGCCCGTATCTGCAACAGATAAAATGTTATCTTTAACCGATATTGTAACACTGCCGTTTTCTTTGTTGTATTTAACGGCATTATCACAAAGATTATATACAAGCTCCATTATCTGACGGGGATTTGCATAAACCAAACAATCACTTCCGTCATAGATAAAGCTAACTTTCATACGCTGTCCTTTTTCTGAAAGAGAATCAATCACTTCATTTATTATTTCTTTAAGACTGATATTTGTTTTTTCATATTCGTCGCCGCATTCTTCATCCAGCTTTGAAAGCTTTATTATATCGTCAATAAGAGTTATCAGGCGTGATGCCTCTTTTTCTATTTTACCGGTGAAGTTTTTTATATCCTCCTGCTTTGCTATGTTGTTATTTATAATCTGTGAATACCCAAGTATCGCCGTAAGAGGAGTTTTAAGTTCGTGAGAAACATTTGCAGAGAATTCTCTGCGCATTTGTGCTGCTTTTGATTCTTCGCTTATATCAAACATCAATATTAATATGCCCTTTACACTCTTGTGTTCAAATACGGGACTGTAAAATATCTGATATGTTTTGCCGTTTATGACAGATGGTTCATGACACTTTTCCCCCATATAGGCACGGCTGATGTTTCTTTTCACGCTTTCATCATTATACAGTTTGTTAAAATTCATACCGTTAAGCTTTTCTTTAGATATGGAAAAGATTTGGGGAATACAATTATTTGCAGAAATAACATTGCCGTTTTTATCAAGGACAATAAGGCCTTCACTCATATTGTCACTGATTGCTTCAAGTTTAAGCTTTTCTCTTTTTACTTTTTCCGCCTGGTGCTTTATTTCTCTGTTCTGTCCTTCTATTTTCTTTAAAAAGGGTATAAGTTCTTCGTAAACATTGCTTAAATCACCTGAAGTAAGATTGGCACTGTTTATAGGGCTAAGAATGCTTGATGTTATATTTTTTGCGAACAATGTACAAAGCAAATATATTAATATAACGGTAAATACCGTGGGTAGAATTATTTCAGGAAACATAGTTATTATTCCTTTAGTTTCCTCAGCCAGTCTTATTACATACCCATTATCAAGCCGCAGAGCATAATAAAATGCCGATGCATTAAGGGTAACGGAATGTCTTCGGTATAATCCTTCTCCCTTTTCAAAAGCATCTCTTACCTCCGGGCGGTCAAGATGATTTTCCATTACGGACGGATCCGCACTGCTGTCATACAGAATTTTGCCTTCAGGTGAAATAAGAGTAATTCTCTTACCGTCAAGCACATCATCAAAACCTTGTATAAGATCATCTTCATTATCTAATAATATTTCTGCTGTCTTTGCAAGAAGTTGAGCCTCGGATTTTATTTCTTCTTCCAGCCGTTTGCTAAAAGAAGTGTAGCAAGCAGAAATAATAAGAACAGTGGTAATCGCAAGAGTAACCAAAGACATAAGATTCATGCTTCGATAAATTTTTTTATACATAATCAAATTCCTTTTAACAATCTATATGATCAGCCGATTTTATAACCTACATTTCGTACAGTTTCTATACAATCTCCGCATATGCCCAGCTTTTGCCGAAGCGTTCGTATATGCACATCAACCGTACGGGTTTCTCCTTCAAAGTCCGTACCCCATACGCAGCTCATAATTTTACCTCTGGAAAAGACTACTCCGATATTTGTCATAAAAAGTCTTAAAAGCTCAAATTCCTTATATGTAAGATTGACTTCTTTACCTCCGGAAACAACACTTCTGCTTTCGGGGTCGAGAGTTATTTCTTTATATGTTATCTTACCTGTTAACTTTTTGTCTTCGCAACGGCGCAAAATAGCTTTAACCCGTGCCGCAAGCTCCATAATGTCAAACGGTTTGGTAATATAATCATCCGCACCACAGTCAAGGCCTCGTATTTTATCCAAACTGCCTGCTTTTGCCGTCAGCATAATAACGGGCAGTCGGTAAGTATTTGACGCCTCCCGTAAATTAGTAAGAATTTGTATACCATCAGTGTCCGGGAGCATAATGTCAAGAAGTACAAGATCGGGCATCTCTTTTTTTAAGGCAGAAAAAAAATCAGCCGCACAACCAAATCCTTTAACGGAATATCCCATAGATGTAAGTGTGTACACAATTAATTCCCTTATATTTTCGTCGTCCTCAACACAGAAAATACTTCTCATAAAACTGCCTCCAGTCAATTTATACATACAGTATAACACATACTGAACGATTTAACAATTATTTTTTTATTTTCCTATTGACATGTAATTTTATATAATGTATAATGTGCACAGATGAGATTGATTGAGTATAGTTTAGAAGAGCAGAGAATAGTAAATTATAATTATGTGCTATTTATGTCTTCCGGACTGATTTCAGTCAGGAAGCTTTTTATTTTTTAAAAAGCTTTCTCATTAATTAAAGAAAGGAAGGTAGTAATTATGGAAAACAAAATCCCCTACAAGATTTATCTTGATGAAAGCGAAATGCCAAAAGCATGGTACAATGTGCGTGCCGATATGAAAAATAAGCCCGCACCCATTCTTAATCCGGCAACTCTGAAGCCGGTTACCGTTGAGGACCTTACTCCGGTATTCTGCGAAGAACTTGCAAAACAGGAATTGGACGACACGACAGCATATTTTGACATTCCAGAAGAAATACAAAATTTTTATAAAATGTATCGTCCTTCACCCTTGGTAAGAGCATATTTCCTTGAAAAAGCGCTGGACACTCCGGCACATATTTATTACAAATTTGAAGGAAACAACACTTCAGGCAGTCATAAGCTTAATTCAGCAATTGCTCAGGCTTACTATGCAAAAAAGCAGGGTCTTAAAGGAGTAACCACC
>URVP01000008.1 GCA_900551345.1 uncultured Eubacteriales bacterium | reverse complement strand
TCTATATCGGCGGAGGCGCAGCCGGTGCCGGTATGACAGATGAAATAAAAGCATTGGCGGAAAAAATAGACGCATATATCGGATGCAGTCTTATGGGCCTTTCAGTAATTCCCACTTCATATAAGCGTTTTCTGGGAATGCAGGGTATGCACGGAAGGTATGCGTCTTCAATGGCAAATAAATCGGCAGACCTGATTATCGGGGTGGGAGTACGATTCAGCGACCGTGCAACAGGAAATGCGGAAAAGTATTCGCTCGGTGCAAAGATAATACAGCTTGATGCGGATATTTCGGAAATTAATAAAAATGTGAAGGTAGATGTGGGTATCGTGGGAGATGTCCGCTGTTCATTTTCTAAAATTCTCGAAAAATGCATTGAGAAAAAACACCCGGATTGGAGTTCGTTGGTTGAAGCTTTAAAAACCGATGAAGGGTATATTCAGCAATATACTGAAAATAATGCTGAACATGTTATGATGCCTAAAAAAGTATTTGATATTATCAACAAGATAAAGGATGAAAATACAATAATAGCAACCGATGTAGGGCAGCATCAGATGTGGACTGCTCAGTATACGGATTTTGAAAAACCCCGCAGATTTGCTTCAAGCGGCGGACTGGGCACTATGGGCTACGGTATGGGAGCTGCCATAGGTGCATATACAGGCTGCGGCGACCGTGTTATTCTAATAACCGGTGACGGAAGCTTTGCAATGAATTTAAACGAGCTTGCAACAGCCGTTTCTTATAACATACCTCTTACTATAGTTCTTATGAACAACGGAGTTTTGGGTATGGTCAGACAGTGGCAAACACTTTTTTATGAAAAAAGATATTCCAATACCGTTTTAAACAGAAAAACCGATTATGTTAAACTTGCCGAGGCTTTTGGTGCAAAAGCTTGCAGAGCACAAACACCTGAGGAGTTTGAAAAGGCGTTTAAGACCGCACTGAAGCATAACGGCCCCTATCTTATCGATACTGTTATAGATAAGGACGAACTTGTCCTACCTATGCTGCCTCCGGGCGGCTCAATTGATGACATAATTATGTCAGGAAAAATGGAGGGGAAAAGATGAAAAGATTTGTAATTGCTGTATATGTTGAAAATAAATACGGTGTTTTAACAAGAGTTACCGGTATGTTTATGAGAAAGGGTTTTAATATTGATTCTCTAACCGTAGGAGAAACGGACAACCCCGAATATTCAAGAATTACCATTACACTCAGCGGCGATGACTATGCACGGGAGCAGCTTATTAATCAGCTGAAAAAGCTGCACAATGTAAAAAAGGTTAAATTGCTTGAAAATGATATTACCGTGGAAAGGGAGCTTATGCTGATTAAAATACGCAACACTCCCGAAAACCGCAGCGAAATCATGGCGGCGGCTGAAATATACCGTGCTAAAATAATTGACTATACAACCGATACAATCTGTGTTGAAGTTACGGGCGAGCCCTCCAAAATAAAAGCTTTTATGGATGTTATGCGACCTTTGGGTATTGTGGAAATGTGCCGTACAGGCGTTGTTGCTTTGGAGCGGGGCGCCAGCATAATGGGAATGTAGCATGACCGTAATATAACCGGATTTTAGAAAATAATTATGGAAAAGGAACAGATATTATGAATAATGCATCTAAATATACCCGTCAGTTTTTTCCGGTGAAAAATCCGGAGATGAAATGGGCAAAGAAAAATTACATAGATAAAGCGCCCGTGTGGTGCTCGGTAGATTTAAGAGACGGCAACCAAGCGTTGATTACTCCCATGACTCTTGAAGAAAAGCTTGATTTTTTTAAGCTCCTGGTTAAAGTGGGATTAAAGGAGATAGAAGTGGGTTTTCCTGCCGCCTCCGAAACGGAATATACATTTCTTCGTGCATTGATTGACAATGATTTAATTCCCGATGATGTTACCGTTCAAGTGCTTACTCAAAGCCGAAAGCATATTATACGCAAAACCTTTGAAGCTTTAAAGGGCTGCAAAAATGCCATAGTGCATCTTTACAATTCCACTTCGCTCGCCCAGCGGGAACAGGTTTTCAAGAAGTCAAAAGAAGAAATTGTAAAAATAGCAGTAGAAGGAGCAAAACTGTTTAAACAAATTGCAGACGAAACGGGAACGGATTACAGATATGAATATTCTCCCGAATCTTTTACGGGAACCGAGCCTGAATTTGCTCTTGAAATATGCAATGCAGTGCTTGATGTATGGCAGCCTACGCCGGATAAAAAGGTGATAATTAATTTGCCTGTAACGGTGGAGCTTTCATCTCCCCATGTTTATGCCAATCAGGTGGAGTTTATGTGTGATAATATTAAATACAGAGATTCTGTTATAATATCACTTCATCCTCATAATGACAGAGGCTGTGCGGTGGCAGATTCAGAACTTGGACTTCTGGCAGGTGCCGAAAGGATCGAAGGCACTCTTTTCGGCAACGGAGAAAGAACGGGCAACGCCGATATTATTACCCTTGCCCTTAATATGTACGCTCAGGGAATAGACCCGGGACTTGACTTTTCAAATATGAACGAGATTGCACAGCTGTACGAAAGGGTAACCGGAATGCATGTGTACGAACGACAGCCATATGCCGGAAAGCTTGTGTTTGCAGCATTTTCCGGCTCGCATCAGGACGCTATTGCAAAGGGTATGAAGTGGCGGAAAGAAAAATGCTGTGATATATGGAATGTTCCCTATCTGCCCATCGACCCCGGTGATGTGGGCAGAGAATATGAAACCGATGTTATCCGTATTAATTCACAATCCGGCAAAGGCGGTATCGGTTATATTCTTGAACATAATTTCGGATATATACTTCCTGTCGGTATGCGTGAAGATGTGGGATATACGGTTAAAAGTGTTTCCGATCGTACACACTCTGAGCTTTCGCCCAAAGAAGTGCTTGATGTATTTACCGAAAACTATGTAAATATTAATGACCATATAAAACTTGTGGATTATCACTTTGTACGCAATCCTGATATTAATGTAACTCTCACGGTAGAAATAGACGGTGAAGAAAAAGACCTGAAAGCTGCCGGTAACGGTCGTCTTGACGCTGTTAGCAATGCGATTAAAAAGCAGCTTGGCATTAAATTCTCCGACCTTACTTATGAAGAGCACGCTCTTAATAAAGGCTCGTCAGCTCAGGCTATAACATATCTTAGCATAACTCTTAGTGACGGTAGAAGAGTATGGGGCGCAGGCATTCATGATGATATTATCGCTTCGTCCATAAACGCCCTTTTCTCAGCGGTTAACCGTAGTATGAGTATATAAGGAGGCTGCATCAATGGCTATGACAATGACTCAAAAGATACTGGCTGCCCACGCCGGACTTGAAAAGGTGGAGGCAGGACAGCTTATAAAGGCAAAACTTGATATGGTGCTCGGCAATGATATTACATCGCCTGTTGCCATTAACGAATTTAATAAATACGGCTTTAAAAGCATTTTTGATAAGACGAAAGTCGCACTGGTAATGGACCACTTTGTGCCCAATAAGGACATTAAAGCCGCACAGCAGACCAAGCAGTGCAGATGCTTTGCAAAAGAATATGATATAAAAAATTATTTTGATGTGGGAGATATGGGTATTGAACATGCTCTTTTGCCCGAAAAAGGTCTTGTAGGTCCGGGTGATGTGGTTATAGGAGCGGATTCTCATACCTGCACATACGGAGCTTTGGGTGCTTTTTCAACCGGTGTCGGGTCTACGGATATGGCTGCCGGAATGGCGTCGGGTGAGGCGTGGTTTAAGGTGCCTTCTGCAATTAAGTTTAATCTTACAGGCTCTCTTAAGGAGTGCTGTTCAGGCAAGGATGTTATCCTCCATATAATAGGCAAAATAGGCGTTGACGGTGCATTGTATAAATCGATGGAGTTTACAGGAGAGGGATTGAAAAGCCTTTCCATAGATGACCGCCTTTGTATGGCAAACATGGCAATAGAAGCCGGTGCGAAAAACGGCATATTTGAGGTTGACAACATTACACTTGAATACTGCAAAAATCGGGTTACACACCCTTATACCGTTTATACTGCTGATGTTGATGCCGTTTACGATCAAGTTATAGATATTAATTTATCAGAAATCGAACCTACCGTAGCTTGTCCTCATCTGCCTGAAAATACAAAAAATGCATCTTGCCTTTCCACGGTGAAAATCGACCAGTGCGTAATAGGTTCATGTACCAACGGAAGAATTTCGGATATGGAAGCGGCGGCAAAAATTCTTGAAGGAAAGCATATTGCTCCCGATGTAAGATGTATAATTATACCTGCCACCCAGCAGGTATATATGGAATGTATCAAGCGAGGTTATACTGAAATATTTATAAAAGCGGGCTGCGTGGTTTCCACGCCTACCTGCGGTCCTTGTCTGGGAGGATATATGGGTATACTTGCAGAAAACGAGGTTGCAATTGCCACCACCAACCGCAATTTTGTGGGCAGAATGGGACATGTAACCTCTAAGGTTTATCTTGCTTCACCTGCGACCGCCGCAGCGTCTGCACTAAAGGGATATATCTGCGACCCGAGAGAGATTTAAGAAAGGATGGGGTAACCATGATTGCACACGGAACAGCACATAAATACGGTGATAATATTGATACCGATGTTATTATCCCGGCACGATATCTTAATACGGCAGACCACGCAGAGCTTGCCTCTCATTGCATGGAGGATATTGACAAAGATTTTATTTCCAAGGTAAAAAAAGGAGATATTATGGTGGGCGGCGCTAATTTCGGATGCGGCTCATCCAGAGAGCATGCACCTATCGCTATTAAAGAGTCGGGTATTTCAGCAGTTATCGCAAAGACCTTTGCAAGGATTTTTTATCGCAATGCCATTAATATCGGTCTTGCAATTTTGGAATGTGAACAGGCCAGCGAAAAAATTGACGGCGGTGATGAAATTGAGGTGGATTTTGACACGGGAATCATCACCAATCATACAAAAAATGAAACTTATCAGGCTCAGCCTTTTCCGCCCTTTATTCAGGATATTATCAAAAAAGGCGGCTTGCTTAATTCAATTTCAAACGATTGAGAGGCGACATGAATGAATAAAAAAATTACCCTTTTGCCCGGCGATGGCATAGGTCCTGAAATTATTGCCGAAGCTGTAAAGGTTTTAAATAGAGTTGGGGAAAAATTCTGTCATTCTTTTGACTACACATATGTTGACATAGGCGGCTGTGCCATAGATAAATACGGTGTGCCGCTGACTGATGAGGGTATGCAGATATGCAAACAGGCAGACAGCGTGCTTCTGGGCGCAGTGGGCGGTCCCAAATGGGACAGCTGTCCTGCCGAAATTCGTCCCGAAAAGGCTCTTTTGGCAGTCAGAAAGGAGCTGGGCTTATACGCTAACCTCAGACCGGTAAAGCTTTTTCCACGCTTGGCAGATGCGTCCCCGTTAAAGGCGGAGATTACCGGAGGAAATATTGACCTTGTAATTGTGCGTGAGCTTACGGGGGGTATATACTTTGGGGAGAAAGAAACCAAAGAGATTAACGGTCAGCTTTATGCCCAAGACATTATGAGATACTCGGAGCAGGAAATAGAGCGTATAGGACGAATAGCATTTGAAACTGCTTTAAAACGGCGTAAAAGCCTGGCATCGGTAGACAAAGCAAATGTGCTTGAAACTTCACGCCTGTGGAGAAAGGTCATGCACCGACTTGCCGAGGAATATCCCACAGTAGAATACCGGGATATTCTAGTGGATAATGCAGCCATGCAGCTTATTAAAAATCCGGCTCAATTTGATGTTATTGTTACCGAAAATATGTTTGGAGACATTCTCTCTGATGAGGCGTCTATGCTAACAGGTTCAATAGGAATGATGCCTTCGGCTTCGCTTTCGGGACAAAAATCCGGTATGTACGAACCCATACACGGCTCCGCTCCCGACATTGCCGGCATGAACATTGCTAATCCTTTGGGCACAATTCTTTCTGTTGCCATGATGCTACGCTATTCTTTCGATATGCCTAAAGAAGCAGACAGAATAGAATATGCGGTAAACAAAGCCATTGATGACGGTGTGGGTACACAAGATATTATGCAGCCGGGCGGTGAGCAGGTGTCCTGCTCCCAAATGGGCAGCATAGTTGCCGATTATATTTAATTTTATAAGAGCAGTATAAAAGTCAGGACGGTTGATTTAATCACCGCTTCTGACTTTTTAATTTATTTTGGAAATTTGAACATACTATAATAAACAATAGAAAAATACGGAGGTATAGTCATGCATAAATCTGTATGGTCGGATAGTGTTCAACTGCCTGAGTTTAATCGGCTTAACGGTGATAAAAAAACAGATGTTTTAATTATAGGAGGGGGATTATGCGGACTGCTTTGTGCATATTTTTTAAAAAATGCAGGCGTAGACTGTACACTTGTTGAAGGCAATAAAACAGCATCGGGCATAACGAAAAATACAACAGCAAAAATAACTTTTCTGCATGGTCTTATATATGCAAAGCTTGCGGACAGTATGGGTAGAGAGCAAGCCTTGAGGTATTTAACCGCAAATAAACAAGCATTTGATGAGTATGAAAAACTATGCAAAAATATAGATTGTGACTTTGAAAAAAGACCTGCCTATACCTATTCAATGACTGACAGGCAAAAAATCGAAAACGAAGTAAAAGCCATAAATGATTTGGGCTTTAAAGCAGAGTTTACGGCTGACACTGAGCTGCCGCTTAAAATCCAAGGTGCAGTGTGCCTTAAAAATCAGGCACAGTTTAATCCGCTCAAATTCATCAAAGAAATTGTAAAAGACCTTAATATATATGAAAATACATTTATTCGTGATATAACTCCTTCAACAGCCGTTTCGGATACGGGTAAAATCACGGCGAGGAAAATTATTGTTGCAACCCATTTTCCTTTTATAAATAAGCATGGCAGCTACTTTTTAAAGCTTTATCAGCACCGCTCATATGTATCTGCTTTTGATAATGTGCCTGCTCTTAACGGAATGTATGTAGATGAGGAGAAAAAGGGAATGTCCTTTAGAAGCTATAATAATCTTTTGTTAATCGGAGGAGAGGGTCACCGTACCGGTAAAAAGAGCGCCGCATGGGAAGGAATCAGTCACTTTGCTGATAAATATTATCCTCAGGCAAAGCTTAAATATCAATGGGCGGCTCAGGACTGCATGAGTCTTGATTCAGTTCCTTATATAGGCAGATATTCAACAAAAACTCCTGACTTGTATGTTGCTTCGGGATTTAATAAATGGGGTATGACATCATCAATGGCAGCCGCAATGATTTTAACCGATATGGTCATGGACAGAAAAAATGACCTGGCTGAAGTTTTCTCGCCCCATAGAAGCATGCTTAAGCCGCAGCTTCTTGTAAACGGATTTGAGGCAACGGCAAACCTTTTAACACCTGTAGGAAAAAGGTGCCCTCATCTTGGCTGTGCCCTTAAATGGAATAAAGCGGAACATACCTGGGATTGTCCCTGTCACGGTTCCCGTTTTGAAAAAACAGGCAAACTCATAGATAACCCTGCCACCGGAGATGCCAAGATTAAGAAAGATTAATTTCCACGTATTATTAATCTGACAGATGCAAAATATTACACTGACAAAAAGGAGTATGGGCAGTGATAGTTTTGAAAAGACAAAATGCAAGATATTGTGGCTTTGAATGTTTTCGGTAAAATAATTAATATTACTTTTGTCCTCTTGCATACTCTAAAAGTGCATCGATTGTGTTTTTATCTGTGTAGTCACCGTCTGCATCGCAAAGCTGCAACAAAAGCTTTTCCATCTCCGTGGGATTTTCCTTGGCGCCCATAATCTTTTTAAGCATTTTAATTGCCGCCTTATGTGGAAGGGAAAGCTCCGAAAACACCATTTTTCCGGGGAAATTGAACACCTTAATTTTTTGCATGCTTTCGCCGTTAAAATTCTTTTTTGCCACATAGCCGTCATAGTATTCCCGGCAGTCAACAGGGGTCAGTCCCGTGGTATATACAATCAGCTTTTTTTCCTTTAGTTTGTCAATGTTTTTTGTAATCAGACTTACTCCGGCAATTATCTCGGCATAAAGTCCTCCGCCGTATATAATCGTATCGTATTTTAATAAATCGTCGATTTTAATCTTTTTGGCATCTGATGCCGTGCAGCCAAGCTCTTCGGCTATCCATTCTGCGTACTTTTTTGTTGAACCGTATTTTGATTTGTATACAACTATCGTACTCATACAATTAAACCTCCCAAACATTAAGAATTATTTTGTTTAATTCTTTACAGTATACAAATATATGAATTATTTTATCATACTTTGCCACCGGCAGCAATATTTATAATTTTCTTTTGAAATATGTGTTGGTTTTATCATATCTACTATAATGTAATAAGACAAATTAAAATGTAAAGATATCCTTTGTAATTAAGATAATGTTTATATAAATCGGATTGACTTTGCAAAGCCTTTTTTGTATAATATCAGTCAAGGGCAGTAAAAAATAATGTTTGTTACAGAAGAATTTTAAAAAGTTTCGTACTGTATAAAGGAGATCTTAAAATGATAAAATTTATATGTTATCCAAGATGTACTACCTGTCAAAAGGCACGCAAGTGGCTTGATGAGAAAGGTATTAAATATGAAATGAGAGATATAAAAGAAAGTAACCCTTCCTATGAGGAATTAAAAGAGTGGCATAAAAAAAGCGGACTTCCGCTTAAAAAGTTTTT
This sequence comes from uncultured Eubacteriales bacterium, assembly GCA_900551345.1. Taxonomy (GTDB): domain Bacteria; phylum Bacillota; class Clostridia; order Monoglobales; family UMGS1388; genus UMGS1388. The sequence goes on along the minus strand of URVP01000008.1, from coordinate 12,708 downwards.
CAATACAAGCGGGCTTTTGTATAAGTCAATGAGTCTTAAAGATAAACTTCCGGAAATGGCAGAGGAGGAGCAGTTTAAGCTGCTCTCGTCAGACGGGATGATGGTTAAAAGGCCGATTGTTATCGGTGATGATTTTGTGCTTGTTGGATTTAAGCAAGGGGAATGGGAAGAAAAGTTACAATAAAAAGAGGCTGTCGCAAGTGCGAAAATGCACAAGCGGCAACCTCTTTTTCTGTTCTGTTCATTTTTTAAGAAAACATTGGAGTTGATAAATATCTGTCGCCGGTATCGGGTAGAAGAACCACAATGTTTTTATCTTTGTTTTCGGACCTTTTAGCAAGTGTAGCTGCGGCAAAGAGAGCTGCTCCCGAGGATATGCCCACCAGTATGCCTTCTTTTACTGCAAGCTGTCTGCCGGCCTTGTAGGCTTCTTCTTCACTAACGGTTATAATTTCATCATATATTTTGCGGTTTAAGGTATCGGGAACAAACCCTGCACCGATTCCCTGCAGACCGTGTGGTCCCGATTCACCTTTTGACAGCACGGGAGAGGAGGCAGGTTCTACTGCAACTATTTTAATTTGAGGATTTTTGGATTTAAGATATTCTCCAACACCTGTTATGGTACCCCCCGTACCTACGCCTGCAACAAATATATCAACTTTCCCGTCAGTATCATTCCATATTTCAGGCCCCGTAGTGCTTTTGTGTGCTGCCGGATTTACCGGATTGGTAAACTGACCGGGAATAAAGCTGTTAGGATTTTCTTTTGCCAGTTCATTTGCCTTTTCAATAGCTCCCGTCATGCCTTTTTTTCCCTCTGTCAGAATGATTTCAGCTCCGTATGCTTTTAACAGATTGCGGCGTTCAACGCTCATTGTTTCGGGCATTGTAAGAATAACCTTATATCCTTTTGAAACTGCTATTGCCGCCAGACCGATTCCCGTATTGCCGCTTGTAGGCTCTATTATTACAGTATCTTTATTTATAAGTCCTTTATCTTCCGCATCTTGTATCATTGCTTTTGCTACTCTGTCCTTAACGCTTCCTGCCGGGTTTAAATATTCCAGCTTTGCAATTACCGCAGCCAAAAGGTTATTTTCTTTTTCATAATTTTTTATCCGCAGCAGCGGTGTTTTTCCTACTATTTCCGAAATGTCTGTGTATATATTCATAAGTCTCCTCCGTTCACACGCTCCCAATATGGTTATAAATAACTGCTTAGGGCGTTTTTTATATAATCCTTTGTGTTTTACGGTATGTGAAGATGATAACAGCTATATCTGCCTTTGTCAAGGTGTTTACCATCGCCTGTTAAGTTAGTTTTCCCCAAATCCGTGCATAAAAACCAAAACAGCACATAAAAGCAGTTTTACAGACATATATTTTTGTAAGAGCTAAAATGTATGGAGGCGAAACTGTTGAGGGATTACATATCCGAACGAGTGATTACGATTGCTGAATATATTATTGAAAATAAAGCTACTGTAAGAGGCGCTGCCAAAAAATTCGGAATTTCAAAGTCTACCGTACACAAGGATATGGCCGAGAGGCTTGAAAAGATAAACGGAGAGCTTTATGCTCAGATCCACAAAATTCTTGAAGAAAATAAAGCGGAGCGGCACATAAGAGGAGGGCTTGCAACAAGGCGCAAGTACCTTTCACGGGGGAGTGTTCACACCGCATCAGGATGTAACTGAGCGAGCCTTATCGGTACGCTCTTTGCGGCATAGCGTTCCGGTTAGAACCGAATTGTTTGTGATTTAATATATAGTCAGTTAAAACCGGGCATAAAACAACCCCCTATGGTTATTAATCAAGCCATAGGGGGATTTTTATAAATCTAACCGAACCGTCATCAGTGGTTCCGGTATTAGAAGTCTGCTAAATAATTTATCTGATTATTAAAATGATTATTCAGCCTGTGCATCGTCTGTATTTTCAGCAGGAGTCTCTTCAGAATCTGTTTCGCTGTCAGTAGATGCATCTTCTTCAGTTGCACCTTCCTCAGTTGTGCCTTCTTCAGTTGTACCCTCTTCAGTTGTACCTTCTTCAGTTGTGCCTTCTTCAGTTGTACCTTCTTCAACAGTCCCCTCTTCAGCAGTTACAGCGGATTTGATGATAACTGTTTCTGTTGCTTCATCCCATGTTACCTCGCTGCCGAATGCTTCTGAAATTGCACGAACAGGAACAAGAGTTCTGTCGTTTACAAGCTGAGCGGGAACATCGATTTCAACGGCAGTTTCTCCAACATACATAGTGTTGCTGTCAATTGTTATTTTAATAACTACACCGTCTTTTTCTCCGATAGCTGTCTGAGTTGCATCGTCCCAGTCAACCTTTGCGTCAAGTGCTTCAAAAATAGCTCTCATGGGAACCATGGTTCTGTCGTTGATAAGCTGAGCAGGAACATCAAGCTCTATTTCAGTATCATTTTTAAACATCAAGTTGTTGTTGATTTGGAGCATAATAATAGAAAAGTCAGCAGTTTCTGTGTTATCTTCAGTTGTACCTTCTTCAGTGGTGCCTTCTTCTGTGGTATCTTCTTCAGTTGTACCTTCTTCTACAGTACCTTCTTCAGTGGTGCTTTCTTCAACAGCATCCTCTTCAGTTGTGCTCTGTTCGGTTGTACCTTCTGTGTTCTCGTTAACAATTGTTGTTTCTTCTGTGTTTGCTGCTGTGTTGTCTGCTTCTTCTGCTGCAAATGCCGCCATTGAGCAGATAATCATCATTGCAGCAAGTGCAAGTGCCATAATTTTTTTCATAGTGTTTTTCCTTTCTTTTTATGTATATTTATTTTTATTTTTGCATAAAAATACATGATAACATATAATATATAATATTTTTCGTTTTATGTCAAGTCTGAATTTTTTTAAATGTTAGCAGCTCTGATAAATAAGTTGAAACGAAATGCAAAATATGGTATTATGTATTCATAATTGATATAACGGAGGATAAAACCTTGGGCATTTTCTTAAAACAAATCATTTCACTTGTTGCTGCCGCTTTGCTTATTGTATTTTCCGGGTGTGGATTGAATCAATCTGATTCAGGACTTTCCGACAGCGGAATCAGTATGTATTTTATGGAGGTAGGCAATGCAGACTGCTGCCTTGTAAAGTGCGGCGATGAATACATGCTTATCGACGGAGGTAATAATAACGATGCGGATTTTGTGTGCGGTTATCTTGACAGCATAGGAGTGGACAAGCTTAAATATGTGGTGGCAACTCATCCGCATGAAGATCATATAGGAAGTCTTGATGATGTTCTGTATAATGTGGGAGCTGAAACGGTTATTATGCCCGACTGTGAGTACACATCTGAAGACGGCAGAAATCTTTTGCAGGCAATTACAACCGCAGGAGCTAAAACAGAGTATGCCGATGTGGGAGATACCTATACGCTTTCAGACGCAAGTTTTGAGATTTTAGGCCCGATTCAAATAACAAGCGATGTAAATGCCAACTCAGTAGTTTTAAGATTGGACTATAACGGTGTGTCAGCTTTGTTTATGGGTGATGCTGAGAGCAGTTCGGAAGAACAGATGCTCGATGCAGGGCTGATTACCGATATTGACATACTTAAAGTAGGACATCATGGCAGCCGGGAGGGAAGCTCCTATAGATTTTTAAGAGAAGCAATGCCCGAATATGCCGTTATTTCAACAAGTGAAGGCAATTCTTACGGTCATCCCCATGATGAGGCGATAAGCCGTCTTGAAGATTGCGGTGCCAAGGTATACCGCACCGATATACAGGGTGGTATAGTTATTTCCACCGAAGGCGACAGCATAAATGTTAAAACCGACGGAGGAGAAACTGAAAATCCCATAGTGCCTAACACTGCTGATGAAAACATATCTGAAAATGAAACTGAAAGTTCATCGGAAAGCAACACCGTAGCCCCATCTGAAAATACTGACGGTACCGAGCAGAACGAAACATACAATGCAGCTTATATTGGTAATATCAATTCAAAAATTTATCATAAGGAAGAGTGCAGAAGTTTGCCTAATGAAGAAAACAGAATATATTTTTCTTCAAAGGAAGAGGCAGAAAAACAGGGATATAAGGCGTGCGGAAACTGCAAACCCTAAGAAAGGAATTTTAATTAATGGCATTTGACGGACTTACCGTCTGCCGTTTGGCGGACGAACTTAATAAAAAACTGTCTGACGGGCGTATAGAAAAAGTGCTTCAGCCCGAAAAGGACGAGATTAATCTTGTAATAAGGGCAAGAGGCGAAAATCACCGTTTGCTTATCAGTGCCGTTTCTTTTGCTCCGAGAGTGCACCTGACTCAAACCGTAAAGGAAAATCCGGCTGTACCGCCTCTTTTTTGTATGCTTCTTCGTAAGCATATAGCCGGAGGGCGGGTTATAGCTTTTGAGCAGCCTGACTTTGAACGAATTCTTATCATGCGGATAGAGAGCCGTGACGAGATGGGCGATTTATCGGTTAAAAGTCTTTATATGGAGCTTATGGGACGGTGCAGCAACATTGTACTTGCAGACTCAGGCGACAAAATTTTGGGCTGTGCAAAAAATGTGGACATTTCAGTCAGCAGTGTCCGTCAGGTATTAACCGGTCTGACATATAGCTTTCCCCCGTCTCAAAATAAAATAAATCCGCTTACTGCAAGCAAAGACCGGATATTTTCAGCCATTGACAGACCGGTACCAGCAGATAAAGCAGTACTTGACGGCTTTACGGGTATAAGTCCGCTCATAGCAAGAGAGATTGCACACTCTTACTTTTTTGATTCCACAAAGGATTTATCAATGCTTGACCATAATCAGAAAGCAGGTTTTGCCGAGCATATTTACAGCTGTTTTAAGGAGTTTGGCAGCGGAGGAGAGGGCGGCTGGATTTTAACCGACACTCATAAGAAAAAAACGGCGGACTTTTCACCAATTGACATACATCAATACGGCGATTACATGCAAAAGGAGTATTTTGAATCCCTTTCGCAGGTAATAGACACGTTTTATTATCAAAAGGATTTAAACGAGAGGGCCGCTCAGAGAAAGAGCAGTCTGACCAAATTTGTAAATAATAATATTTCAAGATGTCGCAAAAAGCTTGCCCTCCTTCAAAGAGACCTTCAGCAGGCAAAGGGTAAAGAAAAATATAAGGTGTGTGCAGATGTGCTCACCGCAAATATATATCGCTTGCAGGAAGGACAGTCAAGCGCAGTTCTTGATAATTTTTATGACAATTCGCAAATTGAAATAGAGTTGCAGCCTGAGCTTTCTCCGGCGGCAAATGCCCAGAGATATTACAATCTGTATAATAAGTCAAAAAATGCAGAGATTCACTGTGTGGAGCAGATTGAGATATGCCAAAAAGAATTGGAGTATTTTGAAAGCGTTCTAAGTCTTTTGGATATTAACAATACTGAAAAGGACTTGATGGAAATCCGAGAAGAGCTGATAGCTGCCGGATATATGATGCGGCGCAGCTCAAAAGGCAAAAAGCAGCCGAAAAAAGCCGAATTTAAACCGCTGCATTTTGTTACCAGTGAGGGCATAGATGTATATGTGGGCAAGAACAATTTACAAAACGATAAATTGACCATGAAAACCGCACGAAACAGCGATATATGGTTTCATGTAAAAAACTATCCCGGTTCCCACACCATTCTTGCTGCCGCCGGCAAAGAGTATACCGAGACATCAATACTTGAAGCTGCTGTTATTGCGGCTCGTCATTCAAAAGCGTCCGCATCATCTCAGGTACCTGTAGATTATACATTTATAAAAAATGTGAAAAAGCCAAGCGGTGCAAAACCCGGATTCGTTATATATGATAATTATAAAACCTTATATGTAAAACCTTAAAGGCTTGTCATTAAAAGAGCACTTCCCTAATATATATTAATATATCGGGAGGTGCTTTTTTTGCTTAATATAAAAAGACTGTTTTTTACTACTGCTGTGTTTTGCATAGCAATTCTTTGCTGGTTTGTTTTTATGGGAGATGATGGGACAACTCCGGTCAACACAACTCCTAAAACGGATTTTCAGGATATGCAGGGGTATGAATGGGCATTTGATGCCGTAAATGAGTTGGTAGAAAAAGGGGTTATTTCCGGAATTACCGAAACAACATTTGACCCGGACGGAGAAATTACCCGTGAACAGCTTGCTAAAATGTTAGCCACGGCATTCAATCTGTCCGAAGGGGGCGATGTTTCATACGGGGATGTGGAAAAAGACCGCTGGTCATATAAATACATAAGTGCTGCGTCGGGATTTATGTTTATAGAGGGCGATAAATTCCAGCCGACAAAAAGCGTTTCCCGTGAAGAGACAGCCGCCGCCGTTGTAAAGTGTGCCGGGCTTGAAATTCCTGACGATACCCGTGTTCTTGATACTCAATTTTCAGACGGCATGCTTGTTGCTCCTTCCATAAAAAAAGAGGTGGCTGCCGCATATGAAAATAAATTGATTGACGGAATAGACGGCAAGCTTCAGCCCATAACCCCCGTAAGACGCTGTGATGCAGCTCTTATGATATACCGTGGTATGCTTTTGCAGGATAAAGAGCTTACGCCGATTTTGGGTAAAGCACAGACAGACTGTGAAACCGCAAAAAAATGGGCAGAGAATATGGGAGCTGCTGAAAGGTTTATAAATATTGCCGATACATATTGGAAATACGGAGAGCTGACAGGTATACGCCCTGAAGTACTCTATTGTCAGGCGGCAAAGGAAACTAATTACGGTAAATATACGGGACAAGTTACTCCCGAAATGAATAACTGGGCAGGTATAAAAAGAGCAGATGCTGCCGGCGATGCCCCCGAAGACCACGAAAGCTTTGCTACCCCGGATGATGGAGTAAGGGCACATTTTAACCACATGGGGGCGTATGTGGGCGTTGATCCCGTGGGAGAGACTCACGGGCGGTATCAGGCGGCTTTGACCCGTTCCTGGGCAGGCAGCGTCAAATATGTTGAGCAACTGGGTGGTAAATGGGCGCCGGACGGAAACTATGGAAGAAGTATAGTTAATGATTATCTGGACAAGCTTCTTGAAACACAATAGATTTTATGATAAAATGTCATAAGAGTACGCAGATTGTAAAAATATGCGGTATCCTTTATACAATTTACGGGTACAAGTTTTAAATTGCAATGCATATTCCCGTAATAAAAAGTGAAAGGAGAGTTTTTATGACAAAAAAAGAAAGAGTTTTAAAAATAAAAGAAATACTCGACAGAGAGTATTCAGACGCTGAATGTTCACTTCAATATGAAAAGCCGTATGAACTGCTTATTGCAACTCAGCTTGCTGCGCAGTGTACCGATGCAAGAGTAAATATGGTGACCCCTGCACTTTTTAAGCGGTATACATCGGTTGAAGCATTTGCCGATGCAGATATGGACGAGCTTATGAGTTACATTCACTCCACCGGATTTTTCAGGAACAAGGCGAAAAATATTATCAGTTGCTGCAAAAGGCTGGTTTCTGAATACAACGGTGCAGTACCCGACACTATGGAGGAGCTGCTTACTTTGGACGGTGTTGGCAGAAAAACTGCAAACATAATCCTGGGTGATGTATACAAAAAGCCTGCCATGGTGGTAGATACTCACGCAGGCAGGCTTGCTCGCCGCATGGGTCTTACTAAAAATACTGACCCGGTTAAGGTGGAGTTTGACCTTATTAAAATTGTTCCGCCCGAATATACAGCCACATTCGGTCATCAGCTTGTATGGCACGGCAGAAAATACTGTATGGCACGAAAGCCTAATTGTACTGATTGCCCTTTGGCAGAGGTTTGTCCTAAAATAATTTAAAGTTTACAGCAATTTAAAATCTATATCTTTGTACAGATACAGCGAACCGCAGATTATGACAAGCTCATCATTTGCGGTTTTTTCAATGGCTTCATTTACCGTTTTGCATACAGTCATATTTATTCCGTACGGCGCAGCTGCTTTTTTTATATCTGATGCTTTCATTGCACGGGAGTTGTGCTGAACCGTCACGGCATAGAATGGGGAATCTTTATATTCTCCCAAAAGAGAGAATATTCCGCTTAAATCTTTATCTCCCATAAAGCCGCATATAAAAGTCTTGTTTTTGTCAGGGAAATATCTGTCAAGATTATCTTTAAGAGAGGCAACGCCGTTTGGATTGTGTGCACCGTCAAAGATAACATTTTCCCTCAGCAGTTCAAACCGCCCCTTGTTTTGTGCCAATGAAATTCCCTTTTTTATATCTTCTTCGTTTATTCCCATGGCAAGTGCCGCTTCAATTGCGAATCGTGCATTTTCACTCTGGTTCATACCTGCTATTCCCGGGGAAATGTTTTCAATTCCTTTATATGAAAACTTTTCGTGGCAGTTTTCGTATGTTTGGTTATTTGCATCACTTATATATGTGACCGGGCTGTTTTGTGTCTTGCAGGCTTCGTCAATAGCACGCTGTGCTTCGGGTTTTTGTTTGAGTGTTATAACCGGGCAGCCTTGCTTTATTATCCCTGCTTTGGCACGGGCAATGTCATAGAGGGTATTGCCCAGGTAATTCATATGGTCCATGTCAATGCGTGTTATAATTGAAAATAGTGGTTTTTCGATAACATTGGTAGCGTCATGCATACCGCCCAGCCCTGTTTCTATAACGGCAACATCGCATTTTTGGCGGCTGAAATATAAAAATGCTGCTGCGGTCCATATTTCAAACTGTGTGGGCATCTCACCGATTTGTTTCTTTGCCTCTTCTGCCGCATCTTTTACTTCAGCCATAATTTCGTCAAGCTCTGCTTGCGTTATCATAACGCCGTTTATGGTGATACGCTCACGGATATTTGTCATTTCCGGAGAAATATATTTGCCCGTTTTTTTACCGGCGGTTGTGAGAATGCTCTGTAAAAATGCACATACAGAACCTTTTCCGTTGGTGCCGGCAACATGTATGCATGATACCTTTTTATGAGGATTGCCCAGTATCGCCAAAAGGCAGGTTATATTCTCCAGTCTAAGCCTTGCCGTTGCCTGAAATGAGTTGGCATAACCTTCAAAATCCTTTGCGGCATGTCTATCCATAACAGATTGGGTGTATTTGAAAGTAAGGCATATCATAACGGTTCTAAAAGGCAGATTAAATGCGGACATAAGCAGTCTGTCAAACACTATTGCCCATATGCCGCCTTCTCCGTACAGAGCGAGCAGTGCAAGAGGCATAAGAATTAAATCTACAAGGATTGTTATGGTGAGTACACATAAAAATACTCTCAAAACAGATGGCTTCTTCTTGTGCAGAAACAGACCGAACAACATACCGAATATGAATTTGCATGCAGTAATTGTGGGAAGAGGAGCGGCTCCTGTAAGCAGGGTACCGATGATGTCAGCAATGACATAAGAGATGGCACTCCATATTCCGCCGTACATATAACCTGCTGCAGCAATGGGTAGAAATCCCAACTCAAATCTAACCGTTCCCGTTTGGGGAAATCCGATAAGACGCAGTATAATGCTCATTGCGGTTAAGAGTGCGATTGTTACAAGTTTCTTGGTTGATAATTTCTTCATAAAAAAGTCCTTTCTGTAACATCGCTACAAAAAGGCATAAATAATCAATAGAATATGATATTTTGCTGATAATTGTAGCAACGGGATGCGGCCGAAGCACCGCAAGAGCCCTTTTAAGCTCTTTTCGTCCGTCTGACAACTCCCCGTTCAGACGGCACTTTACGCGCTGCAGCCTACTCTGCCAAAATTTACTGACTCAGTATATACCCTTTTATTTATTTTGTCAAGGTTTTTTGACAAATAATGATAATTTATAATATTTGTCTGAAAATTTATAAAAATAAAAACTTCCGCAACGGTTTCCCGCTGCGAAAGTCTTTTATTTTAGTTTTAATAATATCGTTTGTATTGTGCTAAAGATATTATATGTGTTTCGCTGTATTATTGAATGGGCTTTGCATCGCTTACAGCAAGAGGTTTTGCATTAGCAAGGCTTTCCCATACAAATATTTTTGCAGTATCTGCTTGTATACCCGAATCAAACACGCAGCTTGTTTCAGAAGCACTTACGGTTTTTACGGCTGTAAGAGATTCACCGCTATATAAAGCAATAAGAACGATTGCCGACTGGACAGATTCTGAAAGCGTAACCTTGTATTCAACTGTTCCGTCTGTAATGCTTACAATCTGTGCAGAAGTTGTCACTGCGGGTACCTCATAGAAGTAAGCAAGTTCGGGATACTTTGCACCCTGAACCCATACAGTTGAAGAACCGTTATAATGGTCTGTGCCGCTGTTTAATGTTTCAATCATGGAACCGTCTGCAAGCTCGGCAGCTGTTTTTGCTGTAGCGGTTTTGCCCGAATTTGGACCCGTTGCTTCGGTCGGTTCACCGTTATATGTCATATCTTCAACATAGTATGATTCATATCCTACGCTGCCGCTTGCGTAATAATTGCCTGCGTAGGGAGAGCTTCCCAGATTCATACTGCTCTTTACATTACAGTTCGTGTTTATCGCTCCTACGATGCCTGCAGCATTTGTTGTGCCGTAATTAACACAGTCAATAATATTGGTGTGGTGAGAATTTACCTGTCCTGCAATGCCGCCTGCAGCAAGTTTTGAGTCAACAGACGCAGCCATACCCGTAACTGTTCCGTAGTTTACGCTTTCGTAAAGATATGTATTTCCTTGTCCCCAGTTGTATCCGTTAAGAATTCCTACAATACCGCCGCAATTCTGAGGGGTTGATGTAGTTTCGATGCTTATATCGCCATTATTTACAAGGTGAAGTGCGGTTCCTGATGCACTGCCTGCAATTCCTCCAACCGATTGCTTTGTACTATGTATGGCAGCGTTGTTTGTAAGGTCGTAATATGTACAATTGCTTGAAGTTCCGAGTATACCGCCTGTGTTTGTTCCTGCTCCGGTAACAGTGCCGTTGTTAGTGCAGTTTTGAATTGTTCCGTTAGAAAAGTTACCTGCAATACCGCCTACAGCATTGGCTGTTGAAGAAACAGCGGCAGTATTTTCACAATTTGCAATAGTAATTTTATCTCCTCTTCCCACAATACCGCCGGCATTGCCTCCGGCAGCTTCAAAACTTGCATTGTTGACACATTTTTCTATTTTGTTTGTTCCCAATTCTGTTGCGGTAGCATAACCAACGATACCGCCCATATGCTCTTTTGATGTTGCTGCACCGAAATTATTACATTCTATAATATCCGTATCTTTAATTTTGCCTGCAATGCCTCCGGCAGATGATGAATTATTTTTCTTTACATCAAATGACGCATAGTTTGTACAGTTTTGTACAGTAGACTTTTCAGCATAACCAACAATACCGCCGAAAGAATCCCATTGCTGACTTGATACGATAATTTCATAGTTTGTGCAGCCTGTTATTGTTGTATTAACTGCGTAGCCTACGATGCCCCCTGCAAACTGGCAGGAGTTGGCTTTTGAATATTTTTCCGATGTAATATTTTCAGGTGTGGAAGCTATAATATTCTTAATTGTTGCACCATCGGTATAACCGAACATGCCACAGTTGGAATTGTTGCCGTTAGAATATGTGGAGACATCAATTGTGTGCCCCTGTCCGTCAAAATTACCTTTGAATACCGGGTCGCTTATAGTGCTGTTGTATGCACCCTTACATCCTATTCCACGGCCGAAATTCAATTCGTTATCGGGATTTGTTCTTAAAATATCAGCATCAAGAACAAAATATACACCCTCATAAGTCTGACCTTTTTCATTTACATTGTCACGAAGGTCACACAGACCTTGAAAGTCCGAAATTACATATGGGTCTAATTGTGTACCCGTTCCGGTCCAGTTGTCGCTTCCAATATGCTCTGCATATACATTAAAGCACATAAAAGTTGAAAAAATCATAATAAAGCAAAGTAACACAGAAGTCTTTTTCATATTATCACTCCTTATTATATTAATTGTTTTAATTTTACCATGAGGTAAAACTATTGTCAATTATTTTAATTTGCTGTGGTATAATTCGCATCTGTAAAAAATGTCAGATTTATGTGCTGTTTTTAGACATAAGCAAAACATTCCGAAGCAGTAAAACTGCCTCGGAATGTTTTTTTATTCGCTATTAATTTTTAGTAAATATTTTAATCTTTTATTCTTCAGTATTCTTTTCTTCAGCTTCTTCTTCGTCGTCCTCCGTCTCTTCAGATTCCTCTTCGGGTTGATTTACGGACTCATCATCATCTTCTTTGTCGCTTTCGTCGTTGTCATCGCCGAAATATTCGTCGTATTCAGATTCAAATGTGTAGTCTACATCAACGATATTATCATTTTCGCTCTTAAGTGATGAAAAGAATTCTGCAATTTCGGCGAACATTTCTGAGCTGCTTATTTTATTTGCCAATGCGGAAAGTTCCTTTGTTCCCTTTGCGGTGATTTCCTGAATTTCTCTTTTTATTGCCGAAATCTGAGCTGTTGCTTTCTCCATAATTTCTTTACGCTTTTCGGCGGAACTTTCGCTCAGCATTGCATCTTTTGCTTTACGGGAGATTTCTGCAATTTGTTTACGGCGTACATCAACAGCTTGTTTGATGTTATCCTTTTTAATTTCAAACCATTTTCCCGCCTTTTCTTTGTAACTGCCCGTTTCACTCGGCATTTCGTTTATTTCCTTATTAATTTTGTGCACAAGGAAAGCAGTACCGATACCTGCCGCAAAACCCAGCAG
>URVP01000007.1 GCA_900551345.1 uncultured Eubacteriales bacterium | reverse complement strand
CACTTGCTGCATGTAACGGCGGTTCAAATGAAGGCGGCTCAGACGGTGCGGTATCTATGTCTGACATCAAAGTAGGATTTATTTTCCTTCATGATGAAAACTCAACTTATGACAAAAACTTTATGGATGCTGCTAAGGCAGTAAAAGAATCTCTTGGACTCAGTGATGAGCAGGTTATCTTCAAGACAAACATTCCTGAAGGTAACGAATGTTATGAAGCTGCGGCAGACCTTGCCGACCAAGGCTGTAATATCGTATTTGCAGATAGTTTCGGTCATGAGCCATATATGCTTAAAGCTGCAAAAGAATTCCCCGATGTATATTTCTGCCATTCAACAGGTACAAGGGCACATACAGAAGAACTTGACAATTTCTTCAACGCATTTGCTTCAATTTATGAAGGCAGATACCTTGCAGGTATTGCAGCAGGTATGAAGCTTAATGAAATGATAGAAAACGGCGAATTTACTGCTGAAGAAGCAAAAATCGGTTATGTAGGTGCTTATACATATGCAGAGGTTATTTCCGGATACACATCCTTCTTCCTTGGTGCTCGTTCAGTTTGCCCTACCGCAACAATGGAAGTTCAGTTTACCGGAAGCTGGTATGATGAGGCACTTGAGAAAGAAGCTGCTACAAAGCTTATAAGCAACGGTTGTAAACTTATCAGCCAGCATGCTGACTCTATGGGTGCACCCACAGCTTGTGAAAATGCAGGCGTTCCCAATGTTTCATACAACGGAAGCACAATTGATGCTTGCCCCAATACATATATAATTTCTTCAAGAATCGATTGGGCTCCTTATTATGAATTTGTTATTAATAGCTATGTTGACGGTACCGAGATTCCTTATGACTGGTGTGAAGGTCTTGAGGCTGGTTCAGTAGTTCTTACCGACCTTAATGAAAATGTAGCTGCTGAAGGAACAGCTGAAGCTATCGAAAAAGCAAAGGCAGCTATTATCGATGGTACTCTTCATGTATTTGATACATCAACATTTACAGTAGATGGCAAGACTCTTGACTCTTACATGGCAGATGTTGACGCAGATGAGAAAAATGAAAAGGATACAGAGGTAATTTCGGACGGTTATTTCCACGAGTCTGAAATGCGTTCAGCTCCTTACTTTGATCTTGAGATTGACGGTATTGAACTGCTTAATACTATGTTCTAAATTTTAAATCCGGACGAAATGGGCGGAGCAAATGCTCCGCCTGTAATCGTTATATAGATTGTAGCCTTGAAAACAGAGCTATATATGTATAGGTGTGCGCTGTTTTGAGGGTTATGGTACTTATTGTGAAAATACCCGGGAAAGGACGAAGACAAAAATGAGTAAAAATGCAGCTATTGAGCTTAGAAATATCACCAAGTCTTTCGGCAAGGTTGTTGCAAATAAAGATGTGTCTCTGTCGGTCAACCGAGGCGAGATTTTATCAATTCTCGGTGAGAACGGAAGCGGTAAAACAACGCTTATGAATATGATTGCAGGGATATATTTTCCTGACAGTGGAGAGATATTTATAGATGGGAAAGAAGTAGTCATCCACTCACCTAAAGATGCATTCGAGCACAAGATAGGTATGATTCATCAGCATTTTAAACTGGTTGATGTCTTTTCTGCTGTTGAAAACATCGTTCTTGGTATTAAAGATGAAACCGGATTCAACATGAAACGGTATGCACAGCGTGTTAAAGAAATAAGCGAACAATATGGGTTCGACATTGATCCTTACAAAAAAATTTACGAGATGTCTGTTTCTGAAAAACAGACGGTTGAAATAATTAAGGTGTTGTTTCGTGGAGCGGATATACTCATTTTGGATGAACCTACGGCAGTTCTTACTCCTCAAGAAACAAAAAAGCTGTTTGCAATTCTTCGGCGTATGCGTGATGACGGCAAAGCAATTATAATAATTACGCATAAACTTCATGAGGTGCTGGCTCTTTCCGACCGGGTAACTGTTCTTAGAAAAGGAGAGTATGCTGGTACAGTTAAAACCTCTGAAACAAACGAGTCTGAACTGACAGAGATGATGGTTGGCAAGAAGATAAGCCTTAATATACATAGGAGCGGGCCCCAAAATCCTTGTGACAGGCTTGTTATAGAAAACATAAGTTGTATTGACCGTGAAGGGGTAAGATTGCTTGACAATGTTTCTTTTACTGCCCGTTCAGGTGAAATATTAGGCATTGCCGGTATAGCGGGCAGCGGCCAAAGAGAGCTGCTTGAGGCTATAGCCGGACTTCAACATCTGGATGATGGAAGTATTTTGTATAACAATCCGAAGACGGGAAATGTTGAGAATCTGCGTGATAAGACGCCCATGCAGATTAGGGATATGGGTGTAAGACTTGCGTTTGTCCCCGAGGATAGGCTGGGCATGGGTCTTGTAGGAAATATGGATATTGTGGATAACATGATGCTTCGCAGTTACCGTAAAGGCAAAACTGTTTTTCTTGAACGCAAGGCACCTAAAACTCTTGCGGAAGAAATTATAGACAGGCTTGATGTTAAGACTCCAGGTACCAATACTCCCGTACGCCGTCTTTCCGGAGGCAATGTGCAAAAGGTTCTGGTTGGGCGTGAAATAGCTTCATCACCTACGGTACTTATGGCAGCATATCCGGTGAGAGGTCTGGACATAAATTCTTCCTATACTATATATAATCTTTTGAATGAGCAGAAGGACCGTGGTGTTGCGGTTATATTTGTGGGTGAGGATTTAGATGTTCTTATAGAACTTTGTGACCGTATTCTTGTTATCGGAGGCGGAAAGGTTGCCGGTATAGTGGATGGCAGAACCGCATCAAAAGAAGAAATCGGTTTACTTATGACAAAATCATCGTATGATGAATTTTCGGAAGAGAAAGGGGGAGGCGAAAATGAATAGTTTAATTCGAGGCTTCAGCGAGCCAATGGTGCATATTGCAAAGCGAGATACTATCGTTTGGTGGAAGGCGTGGCTTATTCGCATAGCGGCGATAGTTGCTGCTCTTATTGTGTGCGGTATTCTTACACTTGCGCTTACCGGACTTAATCCAATCAGTGTATATTCAACAATGATCGAAGGTGCCATAGGGACAAACCGCCGTATTTGGAATCTTATGCAGAATGTAGCGGTTTTGCTGTGTATTTCTCTTGCTATTACTCCTGCCTTCAAAATGCGTTTTTGGAATATAGGTGCTGAGGGACAGGTGTTGATGGGCGGCCTTGCCACAGCAAGCTGCATGATCTTTTTGGGGGACAAGTTATCAACACCGCTTCTTATGATAATTATGATTGTTGCAAGTATAGCAGCTGGTGCAGTATGGGCGTATATACCCGCAATATTTAAGGCGAAATGGAAAGCTAATGAGACTCTTTTTACACTTATGATGAATTACATTGCAATACAGCTTGTGGCGTATTTTACTCTTGAGTGGTCAGTGCCGAAGGGTTCGGGTACACCAAGGACCTTGGAGTTTGGACAGTTTCCCGTAATAGCCGGACAACGATACTTTTTAAATATCGCTATCGTAGCGGTTTTGACTATACTTATGTATGTGTATTTAAAATACAGCAAACACGGGTATGAAATAGCCGTTGTGGGAGAAAGTGAAAATACAGCTCGGTATATCGGTATTAATGTAAAACGGGTTATTACTCGCACCATGATTTTAACGGGTGCCATATGTGGTATTGCCGGACTTATTCTTGTAGCCGGAACAGATCATTCTTTAAAAAGCGACACGGCGGGAGGCCGCGGATTTACAGCTATTATGGTAGCTTGGCTTGCAAAATTTGATCCTATATTTATGGTGCTGACTTCACTTCTTATAGTATTCTTGGAAAAAGGCGCATCCCAAATTTCCGAAGCCTTTCTTTTAAATGCTTCATTTTCTGATATAATTACGGGAATAATTATATTTTTTATCATAGGCTGCGAATTCTTTATTAATTATACAATCAAATTTTATAATCCAAAAAGTGAGGAGGCGTCAAAATGATAGCGATAATTATTCAGCGTGCCGTTATGCAGGGTATCCCCCTTCTTTTCGGATCAGTGGGTGAAATATTGACGGAAAAATCGGGTAATTTAAATCTAGGTATACCCGGTATAATGTATGTGGGTGCAATCAGCGGTGTTGCAGGAGCTTTCATTTA
This sequence comes from uncultured Eubacteriales bacterium, assembly GCA_900551345.1. Taxonomy (GTDB): domain Bacteria; phylum Bacillota; class Clostridia; order Monoglobales; family UMGS1388; genus UMGS1388. The sequence continues at coordinate 17,360 of URVP01000007.1, read as the reverse complement.
TGAGCAATCCCTTGCAGATATAAATGCATTAAACCCTGCTTTGGCGGTATTAATACCCCTTTTGGCGTGTCTTGTGGGATCAGCAGTTATGGGATTAATTTATTGTTTTTTAACCGTTACTCTTCGTGCTAATCAAAATGTTACCGGTCTTGCCATGACAACATTTGGTATCGGTATCGGTAATTTTTTTGGCGGGTCTTTGATTAAACTTATGAAAAGTGATGTTCCTTCCATATCGTTAAGTGCTACGAGTAATGTGTTCAAAACTTCACTACCGTTTGCAGATAACCTTGGTTGGTTTGGTGATGTTTTTCTTTCGTATGGATTTCTTGCTTATGCAGCTATCATCATTGCATTGGCTGCATCTTATATACTTAACAAAACTCGTGTGGGACTTCATTTGCGTGCAGTGGGCGAAAGTCCGGAGACAGCAGATGCAGCCGGCATTAATGTTACTAAATATAAATATATTTCCACTTGTTTAGGAAGTGCCATTGCCGGTTTGGGTGGTCTTTACTATGTTATGGATTATGCAAACGGCGTATGGTCAAATAACGCTTTTGGCGACCGTGGTTGGTTGGCTATTGCGCTTGTTATTTTTGCTGTATGGAAACCTTCTATAAGCATACTAGGATCAATTCTTTTTGGTGCGTTGTATGTAATACCTACATATATTCCGGGAATATCCGTGAGCATAAAAAAACTTTTTGAAATGCTGCCGTATGTAGTGACAATAATTGTTCTTATATTGACCAGCGTAAGAAATAGAAGAGAAAAACAGCCTCCTGCTTCATTGGGGCTTGCATATTTCCGAGAAGAACGATAGCGGCAGATTCTCTTGCAAGAATTACATTTTGTGTATTTTTTATTTGTAAAGCTAATTGAAAAGTTTATCTAAAGAACGTACGACATATACAATTTTGTGAAAATTGACAAAAACTTTTTCTGTAGGTAAATTTTAAACTAAAAAATTGCTGACATGCTACAGGCTTTTTGTAAAAAAATACGCAATATGTAAAGAAAACAACATATAAAAAAGTTTATATCATTTACTTTTTGTGCATTTTGTTGTATACTATTTAAACAGAGTGGGGTAGCTTTCATTTTATACATTGACACAATACGACAAACTTCGCTCTGTAAATATTGCGTAAAATTACATTGAAATGACACTGTTGCGCATCCTTGTAATTATAATTTTTGCTAACTGCAATAGGATTACTTGCGCCTTTAATGTGTTTTTTCTGTGAAAGCAATGTGATTAAGTGTTTTCGGTGCGCATATAATTGTGCTCCGATAGTAATGCATCAGCGCTAATGCGCACCATATTAATAAAGAAAAGAGGAAAAAATGTGGGAAAGGTAGACACAAATGTAAACAGCACTCAAGCAGTTGCAACGCCAAAAACACAGTCAAAGTTTTTAAAAGAATTTTTGAAAAACTACCCGTTGTTTTTAATGGTTTTGCCCGGCGTTGTTCTTGTTGCGACCTTTGCATATGCTCCCATGGTCGGACTTGTAATGGCGTTTAAAAAGTTCAATCTGTATGATGGTATGTTTGGCAGCCCTTGGTGCGGACTTGAAAATTTTAAGTTTTTGTTCCTTGATAAAGCAGGGTTGCTTATAAGAAATACGCTGGGATATAACTTAGTGTTTATTATAGGCGGAATGATTTTGGCAGTATCATTAGCCATTGCTCTCAGTGAACTTAGAGGAACTAAGTGTAAAAAGATATATCAGACTATTATCATAATGCCTCATTTCCTTTCTATCGTTATTGTTAGTTATCTTGTTTATGCATTTCTTAACCCTGTAGCAGGTACCGTTAATAACACAATTCTTCCTGCTTTGGGCATCGTTGCAAAAGATGCATCAGGAAGTACATATTCATGGGCAATGTGGTATAACATCCCCAAAATTTGGCCTTATGTTCTTATTTTCGTGAATTTCTGGAAGAGTGTTGGATACAGCAGTATCGTATATGTTGCATCAATTGCCGGAATTGACCAGGAAATGTATGAAGCTGCGGTTATTGATGGAGCAACCAAATGGCAGCAGATTAAAAATATCACGATTCCGATGCTTGTACCGCTTATGATTATCCTGGGTACTCTTAATGTTGGTAAAATATTTAATGCTGACTTCGGTTTGTTTTATCAGGTTCCTCGTAACCAGGGTGCACTTAAAAGCGTTACCGAGGTTATTGATACCTATGTATATCAGAAAAAAATCGATGGCGCAGCCAGTGTAGGCCCTGCTACTGCGGCCGGATTATTCCAGTCTGTATGTAGCTTTATATTGGTTCTTGCTACAAACGCAATCGTACGCAAGATTGACCCTGAGCGTTCATTATTCTAAGGAGGTGGAAACATATGGCTAAAACAGAAAAAATAAAGACAAACAGAAAAATTGACAACGGCGTTTCCACACCGGTCAATGTATTGTTACATATTTTATTTATTGCACTTTGTTTTATATCAATATATCCGGTGCTTTTGGTACTGGGAGCTTCTTTTTCAGAAGGAAACAGTATCGTTGAATACGGTTATCATGTAATACCTAAGGTGTTCAGCCTTGAAGCTTACATGCTTGTTTTTGCAAAGCCTATAACCGTTTTTCGCGCATACGGTATTACGATTTTTAATACAGTTGTAGGTACTATTTGTTCCGTATTTATCGTAGCTCTTTACGCATATCCGCTTTCTAGATCGGATTTTAAATACAGAATGGTATTTACTTTCTTTATTTTCTTTACAATGCTTTTCAACGGTGGTATGGTTCCGTGGTATATGGTATGTGTTGCAATCGGGCTCAGAGATAATATCTGGGCTATGATAATACCGTATTTCTTTAATGCGTGGAACTGTATTATTTTGAGAACTTTCTTCCAGACCACAATTCCTCCGTCACTTATTGAATCAGCAAAGATAGACGGAGCGGGTGAATGGAGAGTTTTCTTTAGAATAGTAATGCCCCTTTCACTTCCCGGTGTTGCGACCATCGCATTGTTTGTAACGCTGCAGTATTGGAATGACTGGTGGCTTCCTATAATGCTAATAGATAATTCAGATTTGTTTAATCTTCAAGCATTGCTCCAGAGTATTCTTAAAAGTATAGACGCTCTGAAGAATGCGGCTATGCAGGGGTCTTCGGAAGCATTGGCATCTCTTGCCAAGGTACCGTCAGATACTGCTAACATGGCACTTTGTATGGTTGCACTCGGCCCGATTCTTATAGTGTACCCATTCTTCCAGAAGTATTTTATATCAGGTCTCACAATCGGTGCGGTTAAAGGCTGATTTCGTTAAAAAAATATTTTAAATAAATTACGGCAGTATGCCGGAAAATTTAAGGAGGAATAAGCAAAATGAAAACAGTAAAAAGACTTGTTTTAGCAGTTTTGTGTCTTTCTCTTGTATTGTCCATGTTTGCGGGTTGCAGTAAAAATGGCGGATACAAAGAGGAAGATGTAAGCGTAGTTCCTGAGGATAGCTACGAAATTAACTGGGTTCTCTATACTGCAGCTGATAAGCCCGAAAACGATGCAGTAAACAGAATTGAAGAGAAAGTTAATGAATATCTTAAGGACAAGATTAATGCAACAGTTAATATGACTTACTTTAATGCCGGTGAGTATCAGGAAAAAATGAACGCAAAGATTCAGGCTAACGAATACTATGATATTTGTTTTACAGCTAGCTGGATGCTTGCTTACAAAGATACAGCTAAACTTGGCGCATGGGTATCACTTGATGATATAGTAGAAAGCACAGGCAAGTCAAGATTTGAAACATACATGCCGGGTATATATGAAGAAGTTGGAGAAACACTTGACAACTGTAAAGCCTCTGACGGACATGTATATGGTGTTCCTGTTCCTAAGGAATTGGCAGAAAACCGCGGATGGACATACAGACAAGACATTGTCGATGAAATGGGTTTAAATCCTGAAAATTGGGTATATGATGATGACTACAGCCGTTATAAGTCATTTGAACTTATAAAGGAAGACCTTCTTAAAGTAAAAGCTCAATATCCCGATGACTTCAGCAATCCTATTGACTGGGATGGTCAGAGAACTCCTACTCAGTTCCTTGGTACATCTGCAGGTGTAGCATACCTTAGCGTGTTGGAACACAAGTGGAGAGATAACCCCGAATACAAAGGAAAGTATGTGGACCTTGTAACAACTCCTGAATATCAGGAATGTATCGCAATCGCTCGTGATTTCGTAGAAAGCGGTCTTATTAAGGGTGATGTTGCTACAGCTACAGACTTTAACGACAGAGTTAAAGCTGGCAAAACTTTCGCTTATGCAGAATTCTTAAAGCCCGGAAAAACAGCAGAGCTTAAATCTACATATAATTACGATTTCGGACAAGTTGATGTAACTCCTATTACACTTGGTTCTACTGCTGGCCCTGGTGCAATGATGTCTATATCAAGAACCTCAAAGAATCCTGTTAGATGTATGAGATTCCTTGAACTCTTTAATACTGATGAATACCTTCATAACCTCATTATATACGGTGAAGAAGATGTGGACTATAAGGTAGTTGATACAGCATCAAATGGGGTTAAAGTTGTAGAGGTAATCAAAGACGGTGGATATTCTAACTCAGGTAACCAGTGGGCAATGGGTAATGTATTTATTGATTATGTAACAACAACTGAAGATCCGGAAAAAGGTCAGAAACTTAAAGAATATAATGACAGAGCAATACCTGCACAGACCCTTGGCTTCAGTCCTAACTTGGATGAAATTAAGACATATACCGATTCACTAAAAACCATACAAGGTGAATATAAATCTCAGCTTGAACTTGGTACAACAAGTGCTGCTCAGTGTGAGAAACTTATAGATGAGATGCAGAGTAGAATGGAACAAAATAAAAAGCAGGAAGTTTGGGACGAACTTCAGAGACAGTTTACTGAATTCTGCGAATCACATCCTGAAAACTTTGAAGAGTAATAAGTATAATAGTTTGTCCTTATATAAGGGTTGGGTTTTTATGCCCGACCCTTATCGGGACTAATAAGCAAATTGGAATTTTATGTAAACACAATTAAAAACTTATAAATCAAATTGATAATTACAGCTTATTTATACTAAGTGAAATAATAGTTTTAAATGAACACACTAACAGTAGTTTAAATATATGCATTAACAAATTTTTTAACATAATATAAAATTGAAAACAACTATATAAAATAATATAGTTCATATAGATTATTATGCAATGAGGAGAGGATTACATGAAAAAAGTAGTAATTCCGTTAGCAGCATTGGTAGTAGCTCTGTCTATGATGACAGTAGCTATGGCAGATTCCCTTACTCTGGTGCCGCCGACAGACTGTCAAAAGTATAGACCGTTGACTGCTAGAACCACAACGGTATATGCAGTAGAAACTAAAAATACATATATGGCATGTAAAATAGATGTCCCAGTAGAAGAAATTGATTCGGCATATTTGTTTATAAATCAAAATTATGCTTTTCTGCCGGACAAGTTTGATGTAGCAAACCTTTCAAAAGCCGTAAAGATCGATAAAAAATATATAATAGAAGGATATATTGTATTTAATATGCAAGACTATCGTGCAATATTAGAGAAGACATATCCTAATCGTCTTTGTATGGCTGTTCAAAAAACCGATGGATCACTTGTATTCAGCAATATAGTTCTTATAGTCGTAGATTCAGGTGAGATGAATATTACAGCTAAACAATCTGGTGATATGATTGTATTTTCCTTAGAAGAGGGTTTTCTCCCGGTTGATCCCGCTTCTATAAGTTTGAAGGCTAATGGTAATGATATGTCATATTGTTATGATGACTATTCTAACAAGATTTCAGCTTTTATTGTGCCTGATGGTAATGAAACTGTTTCTGTTGAACTGTCAGTAGCCGACCTTAAGGGCACACAGACGAAAGCTTCAGAAGTGTTTAAAGTTTCCGATGTGGTAAGGAATGCTAAAGACGAGCTTACCAGAGTACAGCTTGCGTCATATATTTATAGTTTGATGGGATATGAACTTCCGGATGCACCATATAATTTTGATGACTTGGATTACATTCCCTATAATGCAAGAGGTATGGTGACTGCTTTAAGAGACAATGGAATTATGATGGAATACGGCACAAGCTTCAGACCCAACGAGACTGCAACATGCGGTATGCTTGCAGATGCGTTAAAGGTTATTCTAGGTAGGACAGTGTACACACCTGCTGATGCTGCAGCGCCTTTAAACATCGATGAAGCACTTCGTGTTCTTACAGAGGTTATCGGTGAAATTCAATAATAGAAAAGCGACAGGAGTGAAAAGAATGAATAAATTCAGAAAGATACTTTCAGTGATTCTAACTGCTTTTGTTTTTGTGGGATCAATTTCTATTCCTGCTTGGGCAGCGGAAACCGAAGAAGTCACCATAGATAATGCGGAAGATGCAGTATCTGTTGCGTCTAAACCGGACTTTTCGATAGAGAACTATCCTTACAGTTATTTAAAAACATTTGATGATGACACACAGCTTAAAGATTATATACTCTATAATGAGAGTAGCAAGTACAACAATTTGTTGTCTACCAAAACATCAAACCCCGGTCTTAATTTTGGTCCGGGTGTAAGCGGTGAATGTATGGTTCTCACAGCTTATTCAGGCTATATGAGTAGTTATGGCGGTGCAGAATCACAACAAGGGTATGGTAATGTAGCTGATACTTATTTTACCACCAAAAATGAAATTGTTCATACTAATCCTACTACAGGAGCATCAGTTGGTCTTACTCTTAGTGAAGCTACTGTAGGGGTTAATAAAGTAGCGTTTTGGACTAAAGCTATGAAGACCGACACCACAGATCGAGTTGCTCCGGAAAATATTTCATACGGCATTAGATTTTCGGGTAGCGGAGCATCTATTAATGTACAAATTCCCGCAGACGGTGAATGGCATTATGTTGTTGCTGATTTAGATGTACCTTTTAGCGAAGGTTTTACAGGAATAAATATTAGTGCAAACAACTCGGGAGTTTTCGGTTCTGCAAATGGAGGAAGACCTACCCTTAAACTCGATGGTACAGAAGGTGTCTATCCTATTGATAATGAAAATGAGCCTATGATAGATATTCAAAGTGCATATGTTCTCCATAATGGAGAATATGTCAGAGCAGAGGTGCTTAACAAAGAATTTGAACCGGATCCCAATGGAAGATATGTAAATATTCCCGATGCTGATGGAGAAAATGTTTATCATAAAACAGATTATCGTACTTACATAAAAACTACTGATGAAAATGGCGGAGTAATTTATGTAGAAGATGAGAACGGTACATATATTTACGATGTTGTAACAGGAGAATATTTAGTACCGCCGGATCTTACGGATAGATATAAGCTGGTAAAGGTTGAATCCTATCAAGTTGACGAACAAGGAAAGCAGATACTTGATGATAATGGAAATCCTATACCGGTTACAATTTGCGGAAATCTTGTAAAAGAGATATGGCAGTCGCAGATTTATATAGATGAAATGCTCTTTTACAGAACTACTGAGAGTGGTAACAGAACTACTTTTATGTATTCGGGTGAGCAAGGTTCATCATACTATTCAAATACAGATCTTCAATCTGTTATAATTGACGGCGTTGAAGAGTACAATGCAGACTTGGACGGAGAAAATCGAGTTATAACAATTCCAAAAGACTTTGATTTGAGTGATCCTGCTACAGCAGACCGAATACAAATCACAACTAAATGCCCTGATGTAGTGTATGCTGGTCAAAAAAACGGAAATTACTTTGTGCCGGTGGATACTTCTACCAGCGGTGTGATTAGAAGCGGTTCTATCGGAAAAATAACTTTGCCCGAAACAATTGACGGAAAAGCTATTGTAACCGTAACTTCTTCTTCAGGATTAATGGAGGAATATTCTTTTGATTTAAAGTGGGGCTATGATCTCTCAGTAGTGTCTAAATCAGGTAGATTTGATATTATATCTCCTGCTCTTAGAATGGTTGAATTGAAAAATTTTGGAGAAGAAGCTCGAACAGTACAGATGCTTGTGGTTATTCGAGATAGATATACCAATGAACTTAAAGGGTTAGTATTAGATACTACTGACGGAACAACTATACAGCCCGGCGAATCTGTGAACCTCAGAGCAAGGTTCCCTTCAGTTGATAATGTAGATTCATGTGTTGCATATTTTTATTTTTACGATTCAATAACCACACTTAATCAAGTAGCCTCTCCTGTGGCTATCATACCCGAACTGTAAAAGGAGGCGATTAATATGGTAAAGAAAATAAGTGTTTTATTGTTAATATTGTCTATTTGCATTCAAATCTGTCCGTTGAATATATCGGATATTGTTGCTCAGGCTGCTGAATCGTCAGGACCGCAGCAATTGCATGTGGAAGGTAACCGTTTATATAATGAAGACGGAGAGAAGGTTAAGCTTGTAGGAACCTGTATTTGTTCGATGGAATGGGCAGGCGGAGAACATATGGAAACCTCTTTCGCTATGTCAATGGACAATTGGAATTCTAATGTTATCAGACTTCCTCTTGACACTGATGGCTGGTGGGGAACATACTGGTGGGTAAGCGATGACGGAGCTTCTTATCAGAGGAAAGTTCAGAATCTTGTAGAAATGGCTACAAGCAGAGGCAAATATGTAATTATTGATCTTCATCATTTCGGATGGATTAAAGAAGATGATGTTAAATTCTGGCAAGAGGTAGTTCCTCAGTATAAAAATAACCCCGGTGTTCTGTTTAATATCCTTAACGAACCGCATACTACCGGTTGGGATGTTTGGAGAAACGGTGGGTATTTGAACGGAGAAAGAGTTTACGGCCAGCAGGAATTAGTGGAAATGATTCGTGAAATGGGTGCTCGCAACATGCTTGTTGGCAGCGGACTTGACTGGTCATATCAGCTCTATGCAATGGTACCCGGTTATGACGGCCTGGAAAACGGATATCAGCTTGAAGAACCTGAAGGCTATGAAGGATATGGTATTATGTACGATACCCATATCTATCCGTGGAAGGGCGGAGAAGACAGCTGGGCTAAAATGGTGGGTGTAGCATTCCCATATATTCCCGTATTCTCCGGAGAGTTTGGTCATACCAACGAGAGACTTGCGGATTGGTTCGATGATACATATTATGAGTATGCAACAATTTGGAATAATCAAATTTTAAATTATTATGAACAAAATGAAGTTAACTATAATGCGTGGTGTTTCCATAACTCATCTGCACCGGCTGCATTAAGAAACTTTGATAATTATGAACCGACACCATATGATGGCCTTATTGTTAAATTCTGGCTCACATATGTAGAAGAGAATAATATGCCGCCTCTTGAAGAAAGAGAAATAGTTGATGAAAAACCTGTATATACATGGACAAACGAACTCGATTTTGATACGAAAACAGTAACACCCCTTGTATACAAAGAAACAGATGATACTTATATTGCTGTAGAATCAAGAAAAGGCGGTATTGATGACAGCAATTGTCAGGTTATAGCTTTTGATATACCCGAAGGACAAGAAAACAAGGCAGCAGCAATGTTCGAAATGCCTCAGGATTGGGACAACTCCGGTGCTACCTTCTTTACTTTCAGATGGCGCGGCGATGGAGATATGAGAGATATGACTTTTGGTGTTGAACTAAAAGATGGTAGACAGTTCTCCACAACATATCCTATCAATCTTTGTAAAAACTGGCAGAGGCAGTTTTATGCCGTAAACGCTCTTAAAGGGCCGTATGGACTGCTTGATCCCAACGAAATTAAATACTTTTATATATCACCTGCATCAGCAGGAAAGGGAAGTATTTCCATTGATGATATTGTAATTGGTGGCGTGGAGCCTGAGGAAGTTACACCTGTAACATATATAGACGATTGTGAAACAGCACTTACTACTTGGGAAGCATGGGCAGATAACGAAAACACCCGCCTTGACTCATTTACGGTAGTAAATGAACCCGGATCAGGTGTTGATGGTTCGTCTGCATATAAGTTTTCTTTTGTAAGACCTGAGGGATCGTATGGTGGCCAGGCAAGAGCAATCTTTAATTCAACTTGGGATTTGACCAATGTTAAATATTTCTCCTTTGATATAAAAGGCGACGGTGCTGATCACAATTTGAAGTTTAGATTAGACAGAAACATAAAAGATCAAAAATCTAATTTTTACAAGCGTGAATTTGAAAGATTCTGTTATGATTATAAGCTGACAGGCTCAGATTGGCATCATGTTGTAATAAGAATTGCAGACTTTGGCATGTCAGAGACTTTTGAGATGGAGAAGCTGAAAAAACTTCAAGTTTATAATATGGATCCTGAATCATCAGGTACATTTTACATTGACAACTTAGCTTTCTACACCGATTACGATATGGGGCTTGAGTCCGAGTACAAAATGCACCCGGATCCCGTTCCTTCTGAACCAGTTGGAGAGCTTCCTTATGAATATGAAGATAATATTGTATACCAGTTCTGTAATGAGGAAGAAGGAATTGCAGTATCCGGCGGTAAGGTTGATGATGTTACGGTTGGTGATATAGATGCAAATACTACCGGCACGGTAACGCTTACAGCAGGAACGAAGAATTATCTTAATTTCACTCTCGTAAATAAAACAGACGAAAAGGTAGAAGGTCTGCTCACTATCGAAGGACTTCCCGATGGAACTGTTTTTGAAGAAAACGGTCAGTATGTACCTTATACTGTTGTATGGCGTGAACAAAATTCCGTGTATTTTGCATTCACTCCGCCTTCTACAGCAAAGGGTGAATATAAGATAAGAGTTATTGATACTTATGCGAAAGGCGTTGAGCCTAAAGAATATATTGTCAACATAGAATAAAAGAACGGAGGGGAAATTATGCGAAAAGTAAAAAGTATCTTCACTTTGTGTCTTTGCCTTATTATGGTTATTCTGACTGTTGGCAGTATGACAGCCATGGGCGCACCGGCAATTGAAGCCGAAGCATATTTCAGCGCCGAAAATGATGGATTTATTGTAGAAGGTACAGTTACAGATACAGATGTGGATAGTGTATCCATATTCATTTACAGACCTGATTTTACCATAGAAATGGTGGAAGCAGGTACAGCAACCATAAATGAAGCACTTTGTAATGCTACTGTTGAGCGCTTAGCAAAAGGTGAATTTAAATATACTTGCAAAGCTTCAGCTGACGATGACACGGGTTACTATACCGTGTACATCAACTATGGTGGATCTGAGCTTGAAGTTATAGAAAATGTATATTATGCAACTCCTACTGATGTAGCAATTGCGCTTGAAATAATTAATTCAATTACAGGAACTCCTTCTGAAAAATTAGAAGCGTTTAATGAAGCTTCTGATTACTTTGGTAAGCTTCCTGAGGCTTTTGAAATGCTTAACGAGTCTCAACAAGCAGAAGTAGTTGATGAGACTACCCAGAAGACAGATTATACTTCTATAACAGAGTTCATTGACGCAATTGAAGCAAACAGTGTTAACAAGCTGATTCTTCACCCATTAAATAAAGAAACGGTTAAGTATGTTGTAGAGAATCATAATGATTTGGTAGGATTCGATTTATCAAACCGGTTCTACAAAAAATATGTGGAAGGTCATTCTGACAGAGTAGATGCTGTGTATGAGTACACAGTATCATTGGCTCCTTTTGATACAACTGCTGAAGCTAAAAATGCTTTTCAAAAGGGTGTAATCGTTCAATCCCTCAGAAATTCTGGAGCTAAGGGAGAAATTTACAACAATTTAGTCAATGACATTGGTATATTAAATGACAAGACAAATATAGAACTGCTTTCGGGTATTGACATTACAGGCTTTAAAAATCTTACTGATGTAAAGCAGGAGAATATGCTTACAGCATTTTATGCGGCTAATAAACATATAGTGAATACTTGCGAAGAATTTGTTAAGAATTGGAATGCTGCTGTAAAATCGGCGGGAAGCTCGAGCGGCGAAGGCAGTGGAGGCCCTAGTGGTGGTCCCGGTGGCGGTCCAATTACAAATAATCCTTCTGGCATAACGGAGTCTGGTCCTGGAAATACCGGCATATCAGGAAACCCTTCAGATGATGATAAAAATGATGACACACCTGTTTTTTCTGATATAGGCAGTGTACCGTGGGCAGAAGAAAGCATAACCGCTCTTTATAAAGCGGGAATTATAAACGGCAAGGATGAAAGCAATTTTGCACCTAATGATTACATAACACGAGAAGAATTTTTAAAGATGATTATGCTTTGTGCAAATGTTACCGTAAATGATAATGCCCAAACAACTTTTATAGATGTAAATAAAGGTGATTGGTATTATGAGATTATTGCTTCCGCTCAGGAGCAGGGTCTTGTTAACGGTGTATCCAATGTTCGCTATGGCGTTGGTGAAAATATAACAAGACAGGATATGTCAGTAATGATTGTAAGATTAATTTCATCGCTGGGCATGGAACTGGACCTTTCATCCGATAATTCTAAATTTACTGATGATGCGGAAATTGCTTCTTATGCAAGTGTAAGTGTTTACACTATGAAGAGAGCAGGAATAATAAATGGATATGAGGACGGTTCTTTTGAGCCTAACGCATATGCAACAAGAGCTGAAGCTGCAAAAATCACTTATGCTCTTTGCAGCTTGATGGTAGATTAAGGAGGCGTGTACAATGAGAATTTTGAAGAGAATAACTTCTCTGCTCTTAGTAATGGCGATGCTTTGTTCCGTTGCCGTATTTGCAGATGAAGTTACAGCTACAGATACAGACGATACTGCTGCACCTGTAGTCGATGAGGTATATGATGCGGCGGTTGCCAAACTTAATGCCTTTGGTTTTTGGACATACGGAGACAATAATGATGCTGATAAAGAAGTAACAAGAGGCGAGTTTGCTTATCTTGCGGCTAATCTTGTGAACATGGCTGATTATGACGGTGCCAATGAAATGATTTTCAGAGATGTTCCAACAACACATCCCTATTTTCATTCAATATCCTTTATGCATGATCTTGGTGCTGTTTCAGGTGAGTTCGGTGGACTTTTCAGACCTGATGATAGCATTACATATGCAGAAGCAATGAAAATACTTATTTGCATAATGGGATATGAAGCAGAAGCTCTTGACAGTGGTTCATATCCGGCAGGATATTTGTTCCAAGCAAACAAAGTAGGCATCGGTCTTGATAATGTACAGTCCGACGCTGTTATGACCAGAAAGATGACAGCTCAGTCCCTTTGTAACGCATTGGATGTGGATATTCTTGCGAAACTTGTTTACGGTACAAAGTTTACCGTGCTTTCATCATCATATGGTAAAACTATTCTTACCGAATACTATGATATTTATAAAGCTTCGGGTATTGTAAATGCAGTTGGTTCAACAAGAGCTACAGCAGGTACAAAACTTAATAAAGATGTTGCCGAAATTGAAGGAGTTGCTTTTAATGTAGGCGTATCTAATGTAAAAGATTATATTGGATATAAGGTAACAGCTTACTACAAGGCTCCTGAAGTAAAGACAGAAAGAGCTACTCTTGTTTATGTGGAACCTGTTAATAATGACACTATTGAGATTGAAGGCGAATACATTTCAAGATATGATACGGCTTCTGGCAGACTTTACTACTATAAAGATTTAGAATCATCAAGACAGACTTCAATTAATTTTAACTTAAATACAGCTAATATAATTTATAACAATGTAAGATCCACAGTAGTAACAAAGGAAAAGATCGAGGCAGCAGATCGAATTTTTGCTATTGATAATAATAGAGATGGCAATTATGATGTAATATTTGTTGATTATGAAATTGTAATGATGGTTAAAAGTGTAGATGCTGCTAATTTTAAGATTTATAGCAACTATACACTTTATGATGCTGACGGCAGCAGCATGGGATCGGCTCTGGATATAGAAGATGACGGTATGCTGAAGATCACCAATATAACTGACCGTTATGGTAATGATATTGATTTGAGCGCCATTACCTTTGGTACAGTGCTTAATGTTCTGAAAAGTGATCCGGATCAGTCCGGTGCAGTAACTACTACAATCGTTGTTACAAATCAGACTGTTAGCGGTGCTGTATCAGAAATCGGAACAGATTCAAGCGGTCGCTCAAAGATAATTATTGATGGTACGGAATACACATTTGCAAAAAATGAAAACGCCATCACAGAAAGACCCAATATAGCACTTGGCAGCACATATACCTTCTATCTTGATGTTAATAATAAGATCGCAGGTATGGGTTCGGGTACAGCAACAGATGTATATGGTTTCCTTGTAAAGGCAGCTTATGCGTCAGGTATGGATACAATGCCGCAGGTTAGACTATTCACAACTGATGGTGCATTTGCAGACCTTAAATTTGCTGACAACGCAAGAATAAACGGAATAAACAAATTTAACAGTCAGGAAGATGTAATAAGACAGTTCTTTAATGTTGGATCAAGTGTTTCGGTAGACCTTTCAAGAAGTGGTGGTATTATTGCAAAAGCTGTAACATACAGACTTAATGCGAATGGCGAAATTTCCAAAATGGAAGTAGCAAAAGATAATACTGATGTTAAAACCCCTGAGCAGTACTATGAACTTTCAACAACTGAAAATCGCATGATTAAGTTCCCGCTGACATCTAATCCCATGTATATAAGAAATCCGCTTATATTCGGTGGTATGTTTAAGATCGCTAGCAGCTCTAAGATATTCCTGATCCCTGAGATGGATGCACCTGAAGCTTCTCCTACAGTTGTACCCAGCAAGCTTTCATCTGCTACGATAGATAAATTCGACGATGTTAAGAACTTCCAAATGGGTACTGTTGACAGCTTTAAAAGTTATGGCGGTGTAGATAAAGATAAGGCTTCTTTCTATGATCTTAACGAAGAAAGAGTTGCAAGCCTTGTTGTATATCAGAAATTATTGGCTGACAACACTCTTTCTAAATCAACGGGAATTACAGTTGTAAAGAGAATTGATGAAGTACTGGATTCTGAAGGAAATATCGCTTATAAACTTTATGGTATGAAGAGCGGTGCAGAGGTTGAGGTAATTATTTCTCAGGATGAACTTACTTATAAAATCGAAACTGTAAATGGACGACCCACTCTTACAAGAGTTTTCATAGAAGAGGTAGAAGATGCGTCCGGCAATGTAACCGAGGTTAAGCATGTTCAGACCGTTGAGCCCGGTGACATGATTCGTTATGTTACAAATAACGATGATGAGCTTTATGAGTATGAAAAGATTTTTGACCTTAGCGACGATGATGATCCTGATATTATGACAAGATTCAGTTATGCATCAGCAAAGGTGGGAGACCTTTCTGTTGACGCTGATGGTGATTATGAAAACACCAATGATTACGAAAACGAACAAATGAAGGGTATGCCTGCAATGGTTTCAATTACAGATAAGTACTTGGATGAAAAAACAGGCAAAGGACCATATCAGGTATGGCATGGAAGTAATAAGCATTATTTCTACGGTGTAGGATTTAAGTTTTTATATGCCGAAGCTCTTGACATTGTAGGCGGAACATTATTCTATTATATTTTCCCCGGCCCTGCTTATGGTAACGGTGCAGAAGAAATTGCAACGCTTAGCGGATTTAAAATTACAGTTATCGATAACACCGACAAGTCAGACTTAAGAATCTATGCCGGAACACAGGCTGATATAGTTCCCAGAAGTGTGTACGGTGATGATGGTGAGGGAACTAAGATGCTTATGTATCTTGCAGATGCATCTCCCAGAGAAATTTTCATTGTAAAAAATTAATGATGCTTTGTTAAGCAAAAAATATTTTAAGTAATGCGTCTTAAAACTCCTATGGCTTTCCTCGCCATAGGAGTTTTTTATGTGCAAAAATAAAAGAAGCTGCCCACAAATTTGGGCAGCTTTAACATTAATTGCTATAATATTTTCTTTTGTTTAAAGTATTACTAAACAAATAGTATTCTATTAAATATACAAATTGTATGGTGCTGAATATAGAATATCTATAAGCCATGTATTAACTATTTGGATGAGTAAATCCACAATGTTTTTCATAGTTATAAATTAAATAAACTAATGGGTTAAAAATTTTAATTGTAGTTTGTATTAGTGTCCGCCAAAACTTGCTGTGATGTCATCTCCTGCAACCTGAGGAACAACCTTCTTTACATATGTAGATTTCGCAATTTTGTCATTGAGCATGTCAAGGAATTTATCTTCATCAAGGTTAGCAACATCAATGGTTTCACCTGTCCAGGATGACAAGTGAATTGAATTTGAAATAGTAAGCCCTTTTATGCCTTCTTCTCCGGGGGCAATCAATTCAGAGCCTGTAAGAATAGATTTAACCCAGTCTTCTATAATAATGCAATGAGGAACTCTTTTTTCTTCTCTGATAGGAATTTTACATTCCCATGTTTCAGGAGCACCAAACACACCTTTAAATGTTTTGTTGAATTCTCTTTCGCTAACGGTGTTTCTGTAGAAAGTCATCTTACAGTTGTCTTCTACAACAACTTTACCCATATCGCATGCGACTTCCAGTCTGTTTGTTCCGGGAGCCTCACCTGTAGATGTGATAAATACACCTGTACTTCCGTCTTTATATTTCATAAATGCTGTTACATCATCTTCAACTTCGATGTTGTAATATTTACCGTAGTCAACAAATGAGTGTATTGTTTCTGGCATACCAAACATCCACTGCCACAAATCCATGTTGTGCGGGCACTGGTTTATAAGAACTCCGCCACCTTCATCTTTCCATGTTGAACGCCATGCGCCACTGTCATGGTAGCTCTGGGGTCTATACCAGTTGGTTATCTGCCAGTTAATTCTTTTAATATGTCCCAATTCACCTTTTTGAATCATTTCACGCAGTTTTTGAAAAACGGGAGTAGTTCTCTGATTGTACATAATACCGAAAACTTTATCACTTTTTGCAGCTGCCTCGTTCATTTCACGAACCTGCTTTGTATATACACCTGCCGGTTTTTCACACAGTGCATGAAGACCGTTTTCAAGTGCTTTAATAACAAGTTCAGCATGCTGATAATGAGGAACAGCTACTATAACTGCGTCCACAAGACCGCTTTTGTACATTTCTTCTGCATCGCTGAATTTAGCAACACTGTCATCCTTAACTCTTGCGAGCCTTTCTGGCAAAATATCGCAAACTGCCGTAAGCTGAGCATTTGCTACCTGGCCTTTAAGAATGTTGCCTGCATGAGCTCCGCCCATATTGCCAATGCCAACAATACCTATTCTTACCTTATCCATTTTTACATCTCCTAACAAATAATCATTTATGCATTTCTATTTATGC
>URVP01000006.1 GCA_900551345.1 uncultured Eubacteriales bacterium | reverse complement strand
CATTTCCGCCGCATACTGCTGCCCAGTTATGTTCGTCGGTTTCCCAGTGAAACTTTCTCTTTTTAAAAGGTTCAATGATTCTGCGGCGTACCTCAACATCTATTCGTTCTCTGAGCCATTTCTCAAGGCGATCACCAAGCATGGATTTAATCTCGCAAAGTGCCTGACCTGTTTCAGCAGCAAACAAATCAATATGAGTAAGTATCCCCTCAAGTCCGTCTGCGTCCCAAAAATGAGGAGGAGACGCCCAGGAAGCCTCATCACATATAGCCCAGATTATTTTATGCAGATACTCTATGTATTTGGGTTCATCATCAAAAATCATTGAAAGTATAGCGCTTTTATTCAGCCATCCTCTCCTGGGAAAATATATGGTATCATACGGCGTTCTGTCGCCTGTCTTTTCAAAAGCACAAAACTCAGCAAACGGAAGTACGGTCAAGGGTTGTTTTGAAAACACCTCAAATTCTTCCTTCGCCTTTTGGACTGCATCTTTATGCCATTTGGTTTTGTTTGCCATGTTTTTAACTTGCTGTGCAGTATAAAACACAAAAATCTCTCCTATCCATCCTGTAATATATGGAAATTATAATTCACTCAAAAATCAAAGTCAATGTTTTTTTGTTAAAAAAAGAAAATCCGCATCAAAATATGACACGGATCTATCTTTTAATCATTAAGTAACAAATTATTTTGCAATTGCATCTTTAAGAGCTTTACCTGCTTTGAAAGCGGGGCTCTTTGAAGCTGCAATTTTGATTTCTGCACCTGTCTGGGGATTTCTGCCTGTTCTTGCTGCTCTTGTTCTTGTTTCAAAAGTACCAAATCCAACGAGCTGTACTTTATCGCCATCCTTAAGAGCATCTTCAACGGCAGCTGTAAGAGCATTAAGTGCTGCTTCAGCACTCTTCTTTGAAAGACCGCTCTTTTCCGCCATAGCTGCAACGAGTTCAGCTTTGTTCATTATTAATGACCTCCTTTGTATAGATTTATAAAACAATTGCTCAACATATAGTATTCTATATATTTTTATTTATTCCTTTTTTTATTTCAATTTTTTTACATTTTTATCTCAGCAATCCGATTTTTTCAAATAACTCTACAAATTTTTCTCCCTTTGGCAGCATTACAATCTCCTCACGGCGAAATGCTTTAACAGCAAAAATCATAAGGAAGTATATAACGGCTCCAAGTCCGGCTGCTATAATACAGGCTATTTTCATTCCTATACCGAAATAAATCAGTCTGCTGTATATAAACACCACACTGACGCCCATTGCTGCAACTGCAATAACAGGACGGAGATAAAAGTCAAACAGCTTAAGCTTTACACCGGATATATGAATTATCCATGCTAAATTTAATATTACAATTACCAGATAACATACATTTGTAGAAACAGGCGCCGCATTTATTCCGTTAATAGGAATATAAACATAGTTCATAATAACCTTGACAATACCGCCGATAAGCATGTTTATAACCGGAATCATCATCTTTCCGTACGCCTGCAAAATAGCGTTTGTAACCGAAAGAAAAGAAACAAAAATAACTGCTATGGCAAGTATTTGAAGCTGCTGCCATGCACTTGTTTCATCAAAAACAAGCATAAGAATGGGCTTGGCAAGCACTGAAAGCCCTATGGCACAGGGAAGTGCAAAAAGAAGTGTTACTCGAAGTGCAGACTCAACAGACCTTGCAGCCATCAGTTTCATTCCCGATTTAAGCGCACCGGCAACGGCAGGCACAATAGCCATAGCCAAAGCAGAAATAAGAGTAAGAGGGAAATTAAACATAGTAACCGCATATCCTGTATATGCACCGTACAAATCATTTGCCGCTTTTTCAGTTATCCCCGCAGCCTGAAGACGGTTCATGATGGTAAGCATATCTATAACATTTGTAAGGCTGGAAACACATGCGCCTATGGTAACGGGGCCGGCAAGTATAAGCAGCTCCTTTGCAAGGGACGAAGCACTCCGGCTTTGATAAATGGTAAAATCATTTTTCGTTCTTCTCTTGTACAAAATATACATCGTTACAAGAAACACCGTACAAAGAACCGTTCCTAAAGTAACGCCGTGCATTGCACCTGATGCGGCAACGGGATAGCCATATGGCATAAGCAGCGAAGCGAAAATAAGCCCGGCTGCAAGTTTACATGTGGATTCGATAACCTCAGAGAAAGCAGTAGGATACATATTCTGATTACCCTGGAAAAATCCTCTGCATGCTGACATAAGAGCCACAAAGAAAACCGCCGGTGCAATGGCTTTTATGCACATTTCCGCTCCTGAGTTTCCTATCAACTTTGCAAAATCATAAGCAAATACATATAAAATGACCGAGCCGGCAAGCCCTATCAAACCAAGAACTGCCATAGCGATGTAATAAATCTTTTCCGCCTCACGCCTGTTTTTGCAGGCAAGAGATTCGGAAACCATCTTAGAAACCACAACGGGAAAACCCGCTGTAGCTATGGCAAACATAAAGGTATACATGGTATAAGCCGTACTGTAATAACCCATACCCGTTTCGCCCAGCATACGGGTAAGAGGAATACGGTAAAACATACCGATGATTTTAACTATAAAATTCGCTGCGATAAGAATTATTGCACCCTGCAGGAAATTCTGCTTATTATTTTTGGTCAAATTAACACATCCTTACAGAATATTATTATTACAAATCAAGCATAAAATTACATAATTTACGCAATAATTTCAACTTTGAAGTTTTTATCCTTGATATGAACATCTATAAAATAAACAGTCTCGTCCTGTGCAGCATGATTCTTGTAAACCTGTGATGAAACGGCAGGCGTCACGAAACTTTCAAAAATCATGGTTGTATTACCGATTTTTACCCGATTACCAATAACCTGAGGCTGCACTTTGGTTATAAACCGCTCTCTAACTGTCTTTATATCGCCCTCAAAAATATCAGTAACCGATACTCCGTTTTCGTTAAAATCAAAATGTCTTTCAAAGCTTTCAAGTCCGTCGGCATCATAAGCTTCCTTAAGCTGCAAGACGAAGTGATTTTCATTGTGTTCGGTCACATAAGCACGATACTGTGCACCAGCCTGCTGATTCTGACCGTTTATTTCAGGAATACTATGACCAAAAGCAGCATTATTAACTATATCATATCTTCCTGCCCCAAAATATTCTCTGGTATACTCTCCGCATCCCAAATCATTTAGAGCTGTTTCATTATCGTTAATGAAAATAAAATGCCCCAAATCATTATGGTTATGCGGTTCATCATTACTTCCGCCTTTTCCTGCAAAAACATATTTTTTACACGATTTGATATACCACTGAGCGTTTTCCTTATAGATATATTTTTCTTCATTATCGTCAATTTCTTCAGCATCGAACATCCACACAAAATCTCTAACCATAGGTGCCCAGCGAAAGCAGTGATCAGCATCCGGTGTTTTCGCATACTGCTGAGAGGGGACATTAACACTTTTAAATTCTTTGGCAAGAAATCTTGCAAGACCCTGGTGAAAACTCATAGTTTCAAAACCATCTGAAAAACTAATGGTTTTGCATCCTTTGAGTATGGCAGTTTGCTGAAACTGTGCAATATTTTCTATCTTTTTATCTGCGAAGAAGTCTATTTTTCCGTCAGTGTAGCGCCTTAAAAGATCACCGAAGTAAGTATAAAATCCAAAACCGTATTCCCAATAGCCTATTCCTTCCATACAACAGCCGTCATCACCGTAACTTCCAAGAAAAGACTCCATGGCAGCTTTTATGCGGGGATAAGCCTGCTCAAATTCTTCTCTTTGCGCCATATAGATAAAAGCAGCACCTACCGAGCCGGCACAAACTGCTGCCCAGTTATTAACCGCAGACTCAAATCCAAATCCATTTTTGCGGTTTAAAAACGCATCAATAATCCTTTCTTTAACTTCAAATTCAATACGCTTTTTGAGCATTTGTGAAAACTTATCACCAATAAGGTAATAAATTTCACTAAGTGCAAAACCGGTTTCTGCCGCAAACAAATCTATCAAACTGCGGTATCCGCCCACATTTTCAAAGTCTTTTCCCCAAATATGTGCAGGGAGTGACCATGTATATTCATCACATATTGTCCAAATGACATCTTCAAGCATATTTAAATACTTTTCTTCTTCGTATACAATATAAAGAAGAGTACATTTTGCAAGACGCTCTCTGCGTCTAAAATAATAGTCACGCTCATACACATTACGATTTCCGTCGTCAAAAAAACGACGGAACATATGGTATGTAATAATCGGAATGGGATTACGCTCAAAATATTCAAAATCCTTTTTCATCTTTTCCATATACTGCTGATGAACAGGGGATTTTTTTACGATTTCTTTTATAGCTCCAACTGAAATATCCATATGCACAAGTCCTTTCATTCGCTTTTATAATTACATATAAGCATGTAAGAATTATACTCTCTGCCTGAAGATTTGTCAATTATATATCACATACTGTAATATATTAAAATTTATTTATTTTACATATTGTTTTATTTCCGGTTTCGGTGTAATATAAATATATGAATCAACAAACGGAAGGAGAAATAATATAATTAAATTATATTATAATGATAATATGAGATTAGATAAGTTTTTAAAAGTTTCCAGAATAATTAAAAGGCGCACCATTGCCAATGAAGCATGTGACCAAGGCAGAGTAAGCCTAAACGGCAAAACGGCAAGAGCATCTGCCGAAGTAAAGCAGGGAGACATATTGGAAATACAGTTCGGAAACAAAACATTTAAAGCGGAAATTTTGAATGTTGCAGAAGTTGTAAAAAAAGACGATGCGCCCGGATTATATAAAACAATTGAATAAAGTCATACAAACCCATGCATTGGAATAAAATCTATTGCATGGGTATTTTTATGCCATTTTTTGAAAGGAGCATCAGCTATGGAAGAAAGACAGGGCAGCAGCAATATTATAGTAGAAAACAGAAAGAAGATAACGGTATCGGGAGTACTTGATGTAATCAGCTTTGATGAAGACGGCGTTATTTTAGACACCCAACTCGGTTCTATGATTATAAAGGGTGAAGAATTTAAAATCAACAAGCTTAATGTAGACGCAGGTGAATTTGTAATAGAAGGACATGTAGTGAATATATCTTACGGAGACAGTATTGCAAAGGACAGCGGAGGATTTTTCGCAAAACTTTTTAAATAAGGGAGAGATACGAATTTGTTTGTAACTGCACAAGGTCAGCTTGTCATATTCTTATTATCCGCAGTCTGCGGCATATGCATAGGTCTTTTTTATGACATTTTTAAAATACTTCGTCGGCTGATAAAGCCTTCTGTTACTGCCGCAAATTTGCAGGATGGGATATTCTGGCTTTTTGCAGCAGCGGGAATATTTTTGTTTCTGCTTATTGTTGACGACGGACGAATGCGTTTTTATGGAATATGTACCATACTCGCTATGTGGCTTGTTTATGAACTGAGCATCAGCCGTTTTGTGGTAAATGCATGCGTATTTATTATAGAAAAAGTGATTTTAATTGCAGTATTTCCCATAAAAGTTGTGTATCGCATAGTGGGCAAACCGTTGTTTGTAGCGGTAAATTTAAGCAGAAAAGGGATTAAAAGAACTGGAAGCATATTTAAACGCACCGGGCGAATCTGGTATGATTATGTAAAAAACTTAAAAAAAATGTGCAAAAAAACATAAAAAGATATTTACAATCGGCAAAAACAGGTGTATAATGGTTAAGTATTTTAATTTTATACATAAGAAAACAAATTTTTGAAAGGTCAGGTTTATCCTTATGAGGCGGAAGATAAACTTTTTCAGACTGATAATTTTTGTATGCGTAATCGGATATGCCGTGTGGGTGCTTATTTCCCAGCAAGCGGATATTAATAAAAACAAACAGACCATATCTTCTCTTGACAGTCAGATAGAAAGCGAAGAAATACGAAACGAAGAATTAAAACACGAGGAATCTCAGATAGGAACACCCGAATATATGGAAAAGCTGGCAAGAGAACGCAACGGTATGATTATGCCTGACGAAATCCTTTATGTGGATGCTCTCAAGGGTAATTAAAATAACACAACGGTGTTTTAATATTCATCAGCTTTTTTGAAGGGAGCATTACATAATTTATGCAGTTTGAAGTAGGAAAAATTTACGAGGGTAAAATCACGGGAATAACATCATTCGGTGCTTTTGTTGAGCTTGACCGCAAAACAACGGGTCTTGTTCACATCTCCGAAATTGCCCTTACATATGTAAAAGATATTAACGACCATGTATCAGTGGGACAAACAGTTAAAGTTAAAGTCCTTAATATCGATGACAGCGGAAAAATGAGTCTTTCCATAAAGAAAGCCATGGAAGACGAAAAAAAACGCAATACCCCTCCAAAAACTTACAGCAGTCGTCCCGACGAGGTAAGCTTTGGTTCTTCTGCTTCGCAGCCGTCCTCTTTTGACGATATGCTAAACCGATTCAAACAGGACAGCGATGAAAAAATGCAGTCCATAAAAAGAAATTTTGAATCAAAAAGAGGCAGCAATTACAAACGCCAGTATTAATTATTAATATTTCAAAAGAAACACCTTAACCGTGTTTCTTTTTTTTGCAGAAATATATTTACACAGCACAAATTTAATGATAAAATCGATATATAAATCAATCGGGGGGTCACTATGAAAAATAAACTACTATTATTTACTTTACTGATTTGCATGGCGGTATCATTTTGCGGATGTGATTTCAGCAACACAGCAGACAAAGATGCCTCTGAATCAGGCAATACCACATCAAACACCGCCACATCTAAAGATGATGATAAATCAAGTTTGACCACTCTGCCAAACACGATAGATACATACGCTAAAAGCTATACTGATGTGGGAGAAGTAATGCCGTCAAAAAGCGTTGTTATGAGCAGTGAGGAGGAAACACCGGTAGAGGCGGAGCAATCCTCTAAGGAGGGCATGTCCGTATATACATCCGATTTTGGCTATTCAATAGAATATCCGGATACATACTCACCCAAAAGCAACTATGACGGCAAGGAATTCATAATAATAGACGAAAAAAGCGGTTCAAACATGAATGTCATTATCACATATCCGAACATTCTGTATGAATCGGAAGATACATATGCAAACGCTCTTGAAGGTAATGACGAAATGCTTCTAAAAAGTTTTGAGGTTAAGGAAATAAACGGTATAAACGCAGTTGAGATTGAGCTTGCCATTAAAGGCGGATATGTATATCAGACAGTTTACAGAACGGGAGAATACTATTATGTACTCTCTTATGTTCAGGGAAAGGGCGTTACTGTTGACTTTGATAAGGATATGAAAGCAATATTAAGCTCTCTTAAATTAGTATAAAATGATATTAATATAAATTTACGAAGGGATTTGTTAAAAATGTTTAAAAAGGATTTTAAATGGGGTGCGGCAACTGCTTCGTATCAAATAGAAGGTGCAGCATTTGAGGACGGAAAGGGTCTTAATATATGGGATACTTTCAGTCATACCAAGGGCAAAATTTATAACGGACATACGGGCGATGTAGCATGTGACCACTACCACCGTTACAAGGAAGATGTGGCGCTTATGAAGGAAATTGGTCTGAAAGCGTATCGTTTTTCAATTTCATGGGCAAGAATCCTGCCTGAGGGAACAGGAAAAATAAACCCCAAAGGTATTGAATTTTACAACAATCTTATAGACGAACTTTTAAAAGCAGGTATCGAGCCGTACATAACCCTTTATCACTGGGATTATCCTCAGACGCTTTATGAAAAGGGCGGATGGCTTAATCCTGAAAGTCCAAAGTGGTTTGAAGAATATGCTAAAGTTGTATCGGAAAATTTCTCCGACCGTGTAAAGAACTTTATCACCTTTAACGAACCCATCTGCTTTGTGGGTTTGGGATATGTTCTCGGCTCTCAGGCGCCCGGACTTAAAGCATCTCCCAGAGATGTGGCAAGAATCGGACACAATGTACTTATTGCTCACGGACTGGGAGTAAAGGCTCTGCGCAGCAACGCAAAACAGAAGATAAAAGTAGGCTTTGCACCAAACAACAGCTTTGCGTACCCGGTTGATGAAAGCAAACAGTCGGATATAGATGCAGCAAGAATACTTAGCTTTCCCATGAAGCGTGAACCCTACGGATGTGCATGGAGTCCTGCATGGTGGATTGATCCCGTGGTGTTAGGCAAATACCCGGACGAACTTATCGACCTTTTTGAAGATTATCTGCCCGAAGGCTGGCAGGAGGATATGAAAACAATTTGTCAGCCCCTTGACTTTATGGGCATGAATATGTATTTCGGTTATCCGGCTACAACAGATAAGGACGGCAAACCGGTTATCGTACCCTTCCCTGAAGGTGCACCCCGTACGGCAATAGGTTGGGATATAACACCGCAAGCTTTAAAATGGTGTGCCGTATTTTTGTATGAAAGATACAAACTGCCTGTTGTAATTACCGAAAACGGCCTTTCCTGCCACGATGTCATCTCTCTTGACGGCAAAGTTCACGACCCCAACAGAATTGACTTTCTGCACAGATACCTGCTTGCACTGCGTGAAGCAACGGATATGGGCGTGGATGTTGACGCTTACTTTACCTGGTCTCTTATGGATAACTATGAATGGGGCAGCGGATACAAAGAACGCTTTGGACTTATTTATGTGGATTATGCTACCGGCAAGAGAACCATAAAAGACAGCGGATACTGGTACAAAGATGTAATCAAATCAAACGGCGAAAACCTATAAGATATATAATAAACTTCTGAGATGCATAAAAGGGAATCTGTACGGATTAGTCAGATTCCCTTTTTTATACACTCAATTATTTAATTTGCATTAGCGAAGCATTATCCCAGAGCTACATCAAGAATCATCATCAGGGTAAAGCCCAGCGAGAACATGAGAGAACCAATGTTGGAATGTCCGCCCTCGGACATTTCGGGAATAAGCTCCTCCACTACCACATACATCATAGCACCTGCCGCAAAACTTAACAGATACGGCAGAATCGGAACAACCAAACTTGCTGCAAGAATGGTAAGTATTGCACCGGCAGGCTCAACCGCTCCGGACAGCAGCCCGTATAAAAACGCCTTGGATTTTTTCTCTCCTCCGGACGCAAGGGGCATTGATATAATTGCACCTTCGGGGAAGTTTTGTATGGCAATACCCAATGCAAGAGCCATTGCTCCCGCCGCAGAAATGGAGGTTTCGCCCGAAATCCATCCGGCAAGTACAACGCCCACCGCCATACCTTCGGGTATGTTATGAAGTACAACGGCAAGCACCATCATTGAGCTTCTTTTAAGGTTACATTTAGCGCCTTCAACACATCCGCTGCTCATATGCAGATGTGGAATTATTTTATCTAAAATCAGTAAAAACAAAATACCTATCCAAAATCCCACCGCCGCAGGTACAAATGACAGCTTTCCCATATGAGATGCCTGATCCATGGACGGAATAAGCAAACTCCATACAGATGCCGCCGTCATAACCCCCGCAGCAAAACCGGTAAGCGCTCGCCGAAGCCGGGTATTCATAGCTCCCTTCATAAAAAATACACATGAAGCACCCAGTATTGTTCCAAAAAAGGGAATAAAAATTCCTTTAATAACATCAAATGTCACAACATATCACCCCTTCACTTTTAAAGATTTAAGAAACTCTTTCGTTTCTTTAGTAATCCTGTTGCTTTCTATGGCTTTCTGAATTGTTTTGTTATGTGTCCATTCGTCAAGCCGTCTATCGGTCAGGTAACAAATTACGCTGTCATATTTCTTGGCAAGTGCGGTTGCAAAATACCACGCAATCATCATTTTAACATAGTATTCCTCGCATACTGCGGATAATACCATTTCGGGGTATTCAGGCTTGAAATCCTCATCAAGATAAAGTTTCATAAGAAGCCCTATTGCATACCTGCGTATATACGGCTTATCTGATTTAATCCACTCTTTTATTTTATAAATAAGCCTGTCCGTATTCTTTTTAAATACCTTGGGAAGAAACATATCACAGGTTGCCCAATTATCGATATAGGGCAAAAAACGCTCCGTTTCCTCCACTGCCCGGTCATAATCCTTAATCTGCTCAGCCACAAAAGCGTGTATGTTGTTTTCCTCATAGTATTTATGAGGCAGATTTTTTAAAAATTTCTCTGACTCTTTGGTCTTGGAAAACTCCTTTGCAAGCTTTCTGAGCTGAGGGACCCTTACTCCGATTATAACATCAGGGTCTATCGTTGGCATAAGCTTGGAATGAAAATCTTTATATTTTAAATCCTGCAAATTAAACAGTTCATTTAGTATATCCATATACGTATCTCTTTCATTTGTTATTTAATCATAATATTAAAATTACATATAAATTTAATATTATAACAGGCTGTCTCTAAAGCAATATAGCCTAAACAGTATACCGCAATTTTATTCTATGGTAACCAAATCCTTTTCACCGTCATACGAAACGGTAAGTCCCAGTTTTTCAGCCGCACTGCGAAGAGGCAGATACAGACTTGAGTCTATATAAACTCCTTCCGCTTCGGTAAATTCTGCCGTAACATCACCTTTTGTAACAAAAGCACTGTTTGTATTATTATTCCATGCAAGTTCTCCGCCCAAAAATTCCGCCATACGGCGCAATGGCAGATACAGCGCTCCGTCAATCATCACAGGCTGTGTGCTGCTGCCGTAATATTTTCCGTCATATAAAACACCGGGAGCGTCGCTCAGCTCCGGAATGGGTACAAGCGTCTTATGATTTATAAGCAGATTATTTCCCACACGGCCGATTGATGTAATCTTTTCATCACAGGGAACACCTGTCCAATATGCACCCTTTGATGAAAGGTAAACGATATTATCCTTTATAAAATAATATACATCACCAAGAGAATCAACATATGCCGGAGTAAAGCCGTCAAATTCTACGGGAGCAAAATTCACCCCGTCATGAGACATATACAGTCCGCCTCTTTTCATAGCAGTATAATATCCGCTGTAATTTGCGGCTGGAAGCTCATAATCAGAATCGAACAAATGCCACTGGGCACCGTCATCCGAGTAATACTTTGTACCTGCCGAAACATAATACATTCCGCCTCCGGCAGACATATCATCAGGGTAATACCCGAAATTTTTGGAAGAAATCAGATTGAAATTTTCATCAAGCAAATAAACGGTTTTATAAAATTCCTGCACGGTATAATAAGGAGTGCCGTCATATATGCCCGACTTGGCAAGATAGCCGTCCCCTGTATAAACAAACTCAAACTCGCCCCATTTGCCCTCAAACAAAGCTTTGGTTTCCTCATTCATCGGAGCCGGCGTCCACTGGTTGCCATCGGCAGAAACCATAAGTTCTCCGTCAAGCCACTTTATATACTCTCTGCCCGTGTAATCTTTATCCCTCACATTGTATTCACACTGGGCATCATAAACGGTAACAGGAGATGGTGTATCCGTTATGGTAAGATTATTCTCCATACCACCCACATGATTGGTTGTAAGAACCACCGTTAGGGTGAACTCAGTTGTCTTTTGTGCAGGAAGTCTTACGCTTGCAAGAGTATCACGCTCTTTAACTCCCACAGTACCTTTAACAATAGGGTACGGGTCAACAATATTACCCTGTGAGTCACGAAGAATTATCAGATTGTTGGAAGCAGTGTTAAGGTTATAATTTACATATCTGTCCATATACCCGTTATTGGTAATGGATATATGATAATTCTGCAATACGCCAAAGTTACCAAGACTTGCGGCATACTCCTCCTTATCCGTTTCTTTAAGCTCATAACCGGGAACAAATTTATTCTTTGTATATCCGCTGCTAATGCCCGGCCAAGTGCTCAGGTCAGAATGTTTTGTATCAAAATACCAATAAGGGTCTTTATCCTCCTCCGCTACATTACTGCCGTAAAGGCGAAGCTTTGCAGGGTCATAATATTTAAAGCCTAACATTCCCGATTCTGCCACATTGTTTTTATTCCAAATGTCCGAACGGGGATTTAGATTTGTATACCATGTATATACAGTATTGCCCTCCGGGGCGTACTGGTTGTAGACGGTAACGGGCAGGCTGTCACCTGTAGGCACGCTGTCATCAATAGTAAAGCTGAGATTTGCGTCCACCTTGTTCAGGGAATCGGCAATGCCCTTATGCTGATGTTCATAGATATATGAGCCGAAAGACGCATTGGGATTAAAACGGCTTCTGTCACCAAGGGTTCCGGTTGAACGAAAAGCCGCAACATTTACATCTGTTTTACCCGAAACGATTTCAAAATCTGCCATAAGATGCACAGGACGGCAATAAGGCACTTCTCGGTAATTAGGGATAAACCGGTTAAGCCATACCTCCTCCCCTGCCTTTACTTCAAATTCAACAGGTTCAAAAGGCACGGGATAGTATTTCTGTCCCGATTCATACTGGGAAATTGTTTTTTGAAGATAACTTGCCCAGGCGGCAAAACAGCCCCACTCGCTTTCGGAAGAATAGGTTTCACCGTTTATATAGTACTGCGAATTTTCCGGCACTTCAAACCCAACAGCTGTAAGGCGTATAACCGTGTCCTCCTCTGCTCTGAAAAGAACATCCAGTTCAACATCAAAACCCGGCTCCAAAATAAGCCATCCGCCCTCATTTTTTACTTCGGTACGGTTTACATGAGAAAGAAACATTGCATATTTACCCGGCTCAAGGTCCTCATTATTCATAATAAACCGAGCATTCCGGTTTGATGTATCTGCCAAATCGGAGCGAAATATAAATTCACGGTTGTTGCAATATATAAACTTACCGCTTGTATCAGGTTCAAACATAAGCTGAGGCGCCTCCACGGCGTACACAGGCATACACGAAAAAAGGATAATAAAGGTCAATACAACAATGAGCAACTTTTTCACATAAACACCCTTTCAAATAGTATTACCATAATTATATATGACGCTCCATTTATTGTCAACAAAAAAGCCGGCTGCTAAAATAATTTACATCATATATTAACATGTTATTTTCATTTGTAAATTACGCCTTTTTTATTATTTTTTACAATCTATTTATGTGTATTTACATATATATAATGTGTTAATAAATCTAATATTATTTTATATAATAACTACAAGAGGTGAATTGTGTGAACGGAAAATATTATGACACTTGGCTTGCAATCGGATTAAATATATTGCACTACAGAAAAGAACAAGGGTTGACGCAGGATAATCTTGCAGAAAGATGCGGCATA
The DNA here is from genome assembly GCA_900551345.1 of uncultured Eubacteriales bacterium. Lineage (GTDB taxonomy): Bacteria > Bacillota > Clostridia > Monoglobales > UMGS1388 > UMGS1388. The sequence goes on along the minus strand of URVP01000006.1, from coordinate 9,546 downwards.
AGCAGAAATTATATGCAAAGAATCGAGACTGCCGCTTCATCCTGTTCACTGAACACATTGATTGACATTGCACAGGCACTGGGCATCCCGTTAAAAAAGTTATTTGAATCAGAGATTAGTCATGACCACCGGTAAAACCGATAGTATGCACTCATAATATAAGAAATGTTTAAATTCAGAGATTAATAAAAGCGTCGCCGTACAACACTGTACTGCAACGCTTTTTTATTACATTTCACTCACATTTATACGGTTAAGCGCACGCTTTAATTTAAGCTCGGCGATTCGCAAATCTTTATCAGACTTTGCATTTTGTATACGCTTCTGTGCCTTATCCCTTGCACGCTGAGCACGAGACAAATCTATTTCGTCCGCAAATTCAAAAGTGGTTGCCACGAGCTTGGCCTCGCCGTCCTTTACACTCAAAAATCCGCCTGAACAGGAAGCACTGCGTTCTTCCAATTGGGTTTTAACCTTGACTCTGCCCACCTCTATGGTTGTAACATAATCAATATGCCCTGCAAGTATGCAAACATCACCGCATACACTGCGTACTATCAGGCTTTGAGCATCCCCTTGGAATTTGGGTCCTTCGGGGGTGTATATGCTGAGCGGGAAATTCCTCACGGCTTACCCCTCCTTTTTTGCCTTCTCGATTACTTCATCGATTGTACCCGCAAACAGAAAGGCTGATTCGGGAAGGTCATCATGTTTACCCTCAATAATTTCCTTAAATCCTCTGATAGTCTCTTTAATCGGAACATATTTACCCTGCATACCGGTAAACTGCTCTGCAACGGTAAAAGGCTGAGAAAGGAAACGCTGAATTTTTCTTGCACGGTTTACAATAAGCTTATCTTCATCAGAAAGCTCATCCATACCCATAATTGCAATAATATCCTGAAGTTCTTTATATCTTTGAAGTATACTCTGAACACTTCTTGCCACATCGTAATGCTCCTGACCTACCACATCGGGAGTAAGAATTCTTGATGTAGAATCAAGAGGGTCAACCGCCGGATATATACCCAGCGAAGATATTTGTCTTGAAAGAACCGTTGTAGCGTCAAGATGTGCAAATGTTGTTGCAGGTGCCGGGTCGGTAAGGTCGTCAGCAGGCACATAAACCGCCTGTACAGAAGTTATGGAACCTTTTTTTGTTGAAGTTATTCGCTCCTGCAAAGCACCCATTTCGGTAGCAAGAGTAGGCTGATAACCAACGGCTGAGGGCATTCTGCCCAGAAGTGCCGAAACCTCACTGCCTGCCTGAGTAAATCTGAAAATGTTGTCAATAAACAAAAGAACATCCTGGTTCTGAACATCACGGAAATACTCCGCCATGGTAAGACCGGAAAGAGCAACTCTCATTCTTGCTCCCGGCGGCTCGTTCATCTGACCGTATACCAAAGCAGTTTTATTAATAACGCCTGATTCGTTCATTTCGTTATATAAATCGTTGCCTTCTCTTGTTCTTTCACCTACGCCGGTAAAAACGGAAATACCGCCGTGCTGTTTGGCAACATTGTTTATAAGCTCCATAATAATTACGGTTTTGCCTACGCCGGCACCTCCGAACAAGCCGATTTTACCGCCCTTTGCATAAGGAGCGATAAGGTCAACTACCTTTATGCCGGTTTCCAGCATTTCAGTGGTAGTCTCCTGCTGTTCATAAGAGGGCGCCTCACGATGGATTGACCATTTTTCCGGATTTTCGGGAGCAGGTTTATTATCAACCGGTTCACCAAGCAGATTAAAAATTCTGCCAAGAGTACATTCGCCTACCGGAACCTTTATTCCCTCGCCGGTATCATACGCCTTTGTACCTCTTACAAGTCCGTCGGTTGAGGACATGGAAATACATCTTACCACATCATCTCCCAGGTGCTGTGCAGCCTCACAAACGATGGTGCGGTCACCGCTTTTTATCTCTATTGCGTTTAAAAGAGCGGGAAGGTGTCCGTCTTCAAACCGAATATCCAGTACAGGACCGATAACCTGTATGACTGTTCCGTAATTTTCGCTCATTGGAATTATCTCCTTTTCAAATAGATGTATAATATAAAAGGATAAAGTATATTTCAGAGTTTTTCTCTATAATGCCTCGGCACCTGAAACAATCTCTGTAATCTCCTGAGTAATTGCCGTCTGCCGTGCACGGTTATATTTAAGAGATAAATCGTCAATCATTTCCCCTGCATTTTTTGTTGCAGCATCCATAGCCATACGCCTTGCGGCATGCTCGGAAGCCTGGGTTTCGCAAAGTGCTCCGTAAATCATACCCGTTACATACTGTGGAACTATACTGCCAAGCACTGCTTCCGCTCCCGGCTCGTACACAGCAAGAGATCTGCTCTTTTTTGCGGACGGATTACTTTCAAGAGGAAGAACCGACTCTAAAACGGGAACCTGAGAAAGCATGGAGCAAAACTTTGTGTAGTATAAATCCACTCGGTCAAATTCACCGTTAATAAAAGCAGAACAAAGGATTTTGCCTATGTCGTGACAATCGGGAAGATCCACATCCTGAGCAGATGTGTACATTTGGGATATAAGCTTTACATCCATTTTTCCGAAATACTCAGCAGCTTTTCTGCCGATGGGGAACACGCTTATCTCACAGCCTTTATATTGGCTGGTGATATTCTCCTGTGCCAGTTTGAAAAGATTGTTGTTAAATCCTCCGGCAAGTCCTCTGTCACCTGCCATAACAATTATACAAACCTTTTTACATTCACGCTTTTTTGAATAAGCGATTTTTACATCGCCCATTGTTGCCTCTATATCTGAAATCGCACTTTGCAAAAATTCAAAATAGGGGCGTGTACGGTCTACGCTTTCCCTTGCGTGACGAAGCTTGGAAGCCGCTACCAGCTCCATAGCTTTTGTAATCTGCATGGTGTTTTCAACACTTTTTATTCTGTTTTTTATATCCTTCATGGAAGATGCAGCCATATTTTGCCTACCTCTTTTGATATAAACTGATTATTCTGCTGCAAGGAACTGAGCCTTGCACTCTTCTATTGCTTTTGTAAGCGACGCTTCTATTTCGCTGTTGTAGTCACCTGTTGTTCTTATTCTTTCAAGAACATCGCTGTAATTGCCGTTCATGTATTCAAACAGCGCTTTTTCAAAAGAAGAAACGCTTTCTGTAGGAATATCCGAAAGCATATTGTTAACAACAGCATATATTATTGCAACCTGATGTGCAATATCAACGGGAGAGTTTCTGTCCTGTTTAAGAACCTCAACAATTCTTTCTCCTCTCTCAAGCTGCTGTTTGGTATCGCTGTCCAGGTCACTGCCAAACTGAGCAAAAGCACGAAGTTCACGATACTGGGAATAAATAAGTTTTAGTGAACCCGCAACCTTCTTCATGGCTTTTATCTGGGCATTACCGCCAACTCTCGAAACGGATATACCGGGATTTACCGCAGGTCTGTTACCGCTGTGGAACAGCTCTGTTTCGAGGAATATCTGTCCGTCGGTAATGGAAATAACATTGGTGGGAATATATGCGGAAACATCGCCTGCCTGTGTTTCAATTATGGGCAGTGCCGTAAGAGATCCTCCGCCGTATTCGGGAGCAATGTTTGCCGCTCTTTCAAGAAGTCTTGAATGAAGATAGAAAACATCGCCGGGATACGCCTCTCGTCCCGGGGGACGGCGTATAAGCAGGGACAAAGCTCTGTATGCAACAGCATGCTTTGAAAGGTCGTCATAAATGATAAGAACATCCTTACCCTGTTCCATAAAATACTCGCCCATTGCACAGCCCGAATAGGGAGCGATGTACTGAAGGGGCGCCATTTCGGAAGCAGTAGCCGACACAACAATGGTATAATCCATTGCACCGTTTTGAGTAAGATTTTCAACCAGCTGTGCTACGGTTGAACGCTTTTGTCCAATGGCAACATAGATGCATATTACATCCTTGCCTCTTTGGTTTATAATTGTATCGGTTGCAATAACGGTTTTACCCGTTTGTCTGTCGCCTATAATAAGTTCTCTCTGACCCCTGCCTATGGGAATCATTGAGTCGATAGCCTTAATACCGGTTTGCAAAGGAACGCTGACAGACTTTCTTTCGATAATTCCGGGAGCGTTTTTTTCGATGGGGCGCATCTGCTGTGAATCGATAGCTCCTTTACCGTCAATAGGCTGACCGAGAGCGTTTACAACTCGTCCTATAAGAGAGTCACCTACGGGAACGGAAACAACATTACCCGTTCTTTTAACCGTATCGCCCTCACGAATGCCCTCTTCGCTTCCCAACATAACGGCACTTACAAAACTCTCTTCAAGATTAAGCGCCATACCGTACTGTCCGTTGCTGAAAAGCAAAAGCTCATTTGACATACAGTTATCAAGTCCCGAAACTCTTGCTATACCGTCGCCGATATATATTACATAGCCTGTTTCGTCCTGCTTTATTTTATTTTCATAATTTTTTATTCTGTCTTTAATTATTTTGCTTATGTCCTCAGATTTAAGCTGCATTTTACACCAGTCCTTTTAAATTCTGATTGCCTTTTCAATCTCCTTAAGACGCAAAGCAACGCTGCCGTTAATTTCCCTGTTTTTAAGGCGAAGAAGAACTCCACCCATTATGTGGGGATTTACTTGATTGGTAAGAATAATGCTTTTGCCCGTGATTTTTTCAAGCTTGCCTGCAAGCTGCTCATTTTGCTGCAAAGAAAGAGGCACCGCTGTAATGCACACAGCACGCTCGATATTATTTTTATCGTCATAAAGCCTTTCAAAAATGTCAATACATTTCTTCAGGCAAAAGGCTCTTCTTTTCTCTGTAAGCAGTTTTATAAAACTAATAATACCATGCTCTGCACCGGCAAAGCACTCCTCCGCAACGGAAAGGCGCTCCTCCTTGCCTATTGCAGGGCAGTCAAGCAGTTTAATAAAATCATCGTTTTCTTTAATCACGCTGCGTATAACGGAAAGCTGATCAAGATAAGTTTTTTCGGCGTTTTCCTCTTCGGCAACGCAGAACAAAGCATTTGCATAATCGGTGCAAAAATCTCTCATGATGCGTCACCCAATTCATTAATAAATTCATCAATCAGCTTGCGATGGTCGTCTTCGTTAATATCCTTCTCAATAACCTTAGAAGCAATATCCACTGCCATGCCGGATATGTCGCCCTTAACCGCCTCTATTGTCTTAATGCGGTCAGCCTCTATCTGCGCCTGAGCTTTGCTTATCATAGCTTCGGCTCTGTTTTGCGCATCGGAAATAATCTGCTCCTCTGTTCTATGAGCAGCCTGCGTTGCATTTTTAACGATTTCGCCTGCTTCCGACTTGGCTTTTGCAAGACTTTTTTCGTAAGCCTGTTTCATCTCGTTTGCCTGCTTAGCCGCCTTTTCAGCGTTTTCGTACATTTCGTTGATTTCCTGCTGACGCTTTTCTATAATATTTTGAACAGGCTTAAAGAGAAATTTTTTCATCAGGCATAAGAGTATGATAAGATTTCCCCAAGTGAAAATCATTGTCCATACATCTATTGTTACGAAGTTAAGATACTTCTCCATTTTAACCTTTCTCCTCTGATAAATAGGTTTTTGGCACTTGCCGCTTTATTTAATCACACGCCGAAAGGCTTAGCGAAAATAAGAATAAGAGCAACTACCAAACCGTAGATACCCGTTGACTCTGCAACCGCACAACCCAAAAGCATGGTAGAAACGATTTCGCTTCTTGCTTCGGGCTGTCTGCCCACTGCTTCTGCCGCTTTACCGGCAGCTATACCCTGACCTATACCGGGGCCGATACCCGCGATCATTGCAAGACCTGCACCGACAGCTTGTGCTGCTTTTACGATAGCTTCTGTCATATCCATAATAAATTACCTCCGTTTTTATATCTGATTTTAATTATTATCCCCTGTTTCGGGCAAAGTTCCCGAGATGAACACCATCGTAAGCATACAGATTATATATGCCTGCAAAAAGCTGGTGAACAAATCGAAATATATTGATAGTACAGCCGGCAGTCCCAGCTGGAAAATGGGTATTGAATTTATAAAAGCTACAGGAATAAACTGCAGTACAACCGAACTTAATGCAGCAAGTGCACCGTAAACAAGTGCGGTAATAACTGTTCCGGCAGCAATATTTCCGAAATGACGGAACGACAGAGAGATAGGATTTGCAATCTCGCTGACAATGTTGAGCGGCAGCATAACCGGCACAGGCTCAATAAAGCCTTTAAGGAAACCAAGCACGCCGTTATGCTTAATGTTGCTAATATATACAAGCATAAAGGTTACAAGCGCCCAACCCAGTGTAACACTGAGATCTGCCGTATAAGGGCGAAGTCCCACAAGACTTGAAAGACTTCCTATAGCCGATAAAGTAAAAAGCGTACCGATATACGGTGCATATCCTAAACATTTTTTACCCATGGTGGTCTCAACCATTGAATAAATCATACCTACCAGCTTTTCAGCAACAATCTGTTTTTTACTGGTGGGCTTAACTTTAAGACCGTGAGTAAGCCATATACAAACAAGGGTTATTACAGCCATAATAATCCACATATTAACAATGGTTTCGGTTATCTGCACGGGACCTATCTCAAAAATGACTTTAGGACCGTGAACATCTATATCCATATGCAAAGCCGCCTTTCTGTCTAATGTATCGCTTATTTGCCGCCCAAAGTGCCAATCTTGGGGGCAAACAGGAGAACTATTCTTGGAAACAGCAGCGGAATAACCGCGGCAATACCATTAATTCCCGGAAGCTTAAAAGCTATAATTTCTATAACAATGATAAGTATGAACCTAACGGTATGTGATACGGAAAGCAACACATTTGCACGCTTTTTATCCTGTGTGTCAACCGCCTTTTGAACGGTAACGGCAAGGAGAAGATAGTTACCCGTACAAACAATATACCCCAAAATCGTACCCAAAACAACATCCAAACCATAATGACCGAAAGCAGCAAAAGCACCGTACATTATAACGCAAAGAATGGCTGCTCCGATTATCATAATAATAATTTCTTTTTTTAAATCTGCCGGAAACATTTGTATACTCCTCATAAAAGAAAAATCAATACTATTTTTTGCCGCTTTTGTTATTGTCATTCAGCTTTATCAGCTGTATAATATACTTAAACATACTATAAAAGCCGCTCAAAACTCCAAGCACTATCGCTGCCACCATGGTAAAATCGGGAAAAGACGCCTTATCTATAAGCCATTTTCCAATTCCCATACAAAGAGCGATAGGCACAATCATACATAAAGACGCTTGTGTTACGGCAGTAAGAGCAGTTATGATTTTTGTGTTTCTTTCAAAAAACATATCTTACTCCTCCATTATAAAACACAAAACTACACATTATATAATTATAACTTCCAAATATTGTTATGTCAATATTAATAATATATTTTTAACGATAAAACATTTGCATTATATCAATTATTATAAACAAAACGGAAAGGAAGGAAACAAAATGACAGAAAAGCTACAAAAAATTATAGATAACAGCAGCCGAATTGTATTTTTCGGAGGTGCCGGAGTCAGCACGGAATCAGGACTTAAGGATTTCCGCTCCGCTGACGGTCTGTACAACGAAAAATACGACTACCCGCCCGAAACCATTTTAAGTCATACATTTTTCATAAATCACACGGCTGAGTTTTACAGATTTTACAGGGATAAAATGCTATGTCCGGGTGCTAAGCCCAATGCTGCACATTATAAAATAGCAGAGCTTGAAAAAGCGGGCAAACTGAATGCGGTGGTAACGCAAAACATAGACGGACTGCATCAAGCGGCAGGCAGTCAAAAAGTATATGAACTGCACGGCTCGGTACACCGCAATTACTGTCTTTCATGCGGCAAATTTTACGATGCCGATTATATCCTCCGCTCTGACGGTATACCAAAATGTTCCTGCGGCGGAACAATCAAGCCTGATGTAGTACTGTATGAAGAACCCCTTGACGGTGCAACTGTTGAAAATGCAATAAAAAGTATATCTAATGCCGATACGCTCATTGTAGCCGGAACATCTCTTACCGTTTATCCTGCGGCAGGAATGATACAATACTTCAGAGGAAACAATATGATACTTATAAACCGGGACAAAACCCCTATGGATAATCTTGCAAGCATGGTTATACACGACAGTGCAGGGAAGATACTTGGCAGCATTAAAGCATAGCACAAGTATAATAATCAATGCTTCAAAAACGACCGAAACATTGAATTATTAACCCATATAATGCTCTATAATTATTTTAAAAGCAATCAAAATAAGTATAATTCCGCCGGCAATTTCCGCTTTGCTTTTGTATCTTGACCCAAAGGTATTACCGATTTTAACGCCAACAGCCGAAAACAAAAATGTAACGATACCGATAAGTACAACGCTTGAAAATATATTGTCCAGTTTAATACAGGCAAAGCTGACTCCTACGGCAAGAGCATCAATGCTTGTGGCAACTGCCAGCACCAGCATGTTTTTAAATCCTACCGAGTCATCAACCGATTCTTCATCTCCGTCAAAGCCTTCCTTTATCATATTGCCGCCTATTGCAGCAAGCAGTATAAAGGCAATCCAGTCTGCGTAACTGTCGATAAAATGTTCAAAACGCATGCCTAAAGTGTAGCCGATAAACGGCATAAGAGCCTGAAAAAAGCCGAACCACAGTCCTACAATAACAGCTTTTTTGTAGGACAGTTTCGGCATAGCAAGCCCTTTGCACACAGATACCGCAAAAGCGTCCATTGAAAGACCTGCGGCAGTAGCAAACAATGTTATAAAATCCATTTTTTACAATCCTTCCGATGCAAAATTTATTCTTTAATGCCTATTTTTCTTAAAAAGGAACCCACTTTATAACGGACATGACGGTAACACTTAATAAACGCCTTTTTTCTGCAATGTGTGCGTACATAGTCAAGATATTCCTCGTCGCTGCACTCAATTCTTTTTCCGTCTTTTATGTATGCCTTAAGAACAGCCACAATATTTTCGTCTGTTATTCCGTATTCCTTAAAAAACTGATTGTCACCGCACATAATATACCCACCGTTTTTATCAAAGCCTACAACGCGATGAAGCACAAATGCACCGTCACTGCGTCGATACAACGGAACATCATATTTTTTTAAAGGAAGCTGTGCCTTTGTAAGTACAATCGTGTCTTTATTATCACGAAGCATGGGGAGCATACTTGTACCCTTTGAAACAAAGCTGAATTCTCCGCCGTTTTCTACAACTTCACGCATTAATGGATATACATCACTCAAGCTGACACTTTTTTTCATACAGGCCGCCCCCTTTCAAAACTATTTTTTTAACTTTGCCATGTGACCTTACAGCTCGTACATCTTATCCGTTAGGCAGTTTGTTATTTTTTATAAATTCCTCAAAGTTTTTTGCAGCACGCTGCTCAAGCTTACTCGTATTAAATTTATCCCGCTCATCCAGGCTTGCAAGCCGCTGTGCACGATACCCTGCCGCTTCCGCAGACATTCCGCATATACGAGATATATCTTCAGGCGATGTTGCGTTA
>URVP01000005.1 GCA_900551345.1 uncultured Eubacteriales bacterium | reverse complement strand
ACTTGGGGCCGATACCTTTCACTAGACCGCTGCTCAGGTAGCGTTCGATGCCGTAGAGCGTAGAGGGCATGATTTCCGTCCAGGTGTCCGCTACAAACTCGTTGCCGTATTTCTGGTCTACTTTCCATTCGCCTTCACACAACAATACCGTACCTGCAGGTAAGTCCAACAGGTAGCCAATCAAGGTAACCGGATCTTTGTAACCGGAAACCTTTACCTTCAATACCGTGTATCCGTTGTCGGGGTTCAGGTAAGTAATTCGTTCTACTACGCAGCGAAGTTTGATCATAGGTAAGTCATAAGTGTAAGCTAACTACAAATGTAGCAAAATTATAGCACAAGATTTGCCAAAAAACTTCTTATTTGAACATTAAAATGAAAAGGAATCGTTTGACTTTGGATTTTATTACTTTGTTGTTTTTGGATATGAATAGCCTGATGTTTAATGATTTAAGTTACAACTGAAATTCAAAAGGGGACTTTTAGTTGTAACTTTTTTGGCTAATTTTTCTCAGATTCCCTTGTTCCGAAGTCCATTTAACCCTCGGTTTCAGCAACCGGAAGCACATTGATGTTGTGCATTTAGGTTTTCCCTGTTCCAGCATTTACTTTTGCTTGCGAATTTAATAAACGGAAAACAACATGATACAGACCCCGGTCATAATCACCTTTGCCTGTTGACAAAGTAATTTTGAACCTGTCCTTATTGGCAAAAATCAAAGCTAATGCACCATTATTTATGGCCTCTGCACCTAAACTTCCTCCCATAATTAAAACGGACGGTTTTTGATTCTTTTCCGGTGCAGCCGTAAACAGTTCCCTTTTTATTGGATTACCTGTTAACACTATATTATTTTTATTTTTAAAATATTGCCTGCTTTCTTCAAAGCTTATTGCAGTAACCGCTGCGAAATTGTTTACCATACGGTTAGTAGCACCGGGGAACACATTTTGCTCATGTATCATAACAGGCACCTTGCAAAGATGTGCAGCATACATGGCAGGTCCTGACACATAGCCTCCCGTACCGATGGCAATATCCGGTTTAAAAGTGCGGATAATGCTCCTGACTTTTCCTATTGCATAAGCAGCCTTAACACCAACAGATATATTATGTGGTGTCAAACTTCTTTTAAATCCCTCTACCGGAACAAATTCTATGGAGTATCCTGCTTTGGGAACCAAACTGCTTTCAAGACCCTTTTTAGTCCCTATAAATAAAAACTTGGCATCGGGATTATTTTTTTGTATTTCTCCTGCAATGGCAATAGCAGGATTAACATGACCGGCAGTACCGCCGCCCGCCAAAAGCACTTTCATTGACGCAGCTTCCTTTCTATTTTGCCAAAGATTGTTTACTTCTCTTTTTTCTAATCTCTGAACCGGCCGGTTTAGCCGTATGTCTTGAAATGTTAAGCATAATACCCATTGCAAACGAGTGCATGAGAAGAGAAGTACCTCCATAACTGAAAAACGGTAGTGCCATACCGGTTACGGGCATCGAGGAAGTAACTACCGCAATATTAATAATTGTTTCAACCGCAATAAGCGCCGTTATACCCGTTGCAACAAGGCTTCCGAAAGTATCGGGAGCGTTTATGGCAATCATAACACATTTATATATGAGAAGTCCGAACAGCAAAATTACCGACGCCGCACCTATAAACCCTAGTTCTTCGCAAAGAATGGCAAAAATGAAATCGTTATGCGGTTCGGGAATATACAAGAACTTCTGTCGGCTTCTTCCCAGACCGGTACCGAAAAGTCCTCCGCTGCCTATGGCGTAAAGGGATTGTATAATCTGCCAGCCGTCACCAAGCTTATCCTTAAACGGGTCAATAAACGCCGTAACTCGGCTTAAACGATAAGGTTCATAAATAATAAGCGCTACTCCGGCAGCAACACCGCCGGCAACAACGGTCATGATATGCCTTATCTTGGCACCACCGGCAAACAGGATAGCCATTCCGATTGCAACAATAACTACCGTTGCACTCATATGAGGTTCAAGCAAAAGCAAAAGAGCAATTACACCCAAGACCCCCATATAAGGCAGAAAACCCGTTGTAAAGGATTCCAGTTGCTTTTTACCCCTGCTAAGACCATTTGCAAAGAACAGTATTACAGCCAGCTTAGCAAGTTCCGAAGGCTGAAAACTAATTACTTTAAAATCAAGCCATCTTTTTCCTCCGTTACTCTCACTGCCCACTGCAAGCACCATAATAAGAAGCAAAATGGAAAGACCCATAACGGCTTTAGATAATTTTCTATAATTTCTGTAATCAAATCTTGATGTAATCAACATGGCTGCAATTGAAAAAACAGCCCATACCGTTTGTCTTTTAATGAAATACAGAGCGTCACCGTAATTCACTCTTGCAGATTCAGAACTGGCGCTGAAAACCATAACCAAACCAAAAGCAATCAATCCAAGAACTATAAGCAAAAAGCCGAAATCAAAACGCTTTTCCTTGCTTTTCAAAACCTTTCACCTCTTGCTGTTAATTTGTTAAATCGATAAATATACTGCAAAAAACGAAATAAGAGACAAAATACCACACACCGTTGAAAAGACCGTTACTATTTTGACTTCGCTCCAGCCGCACATCTCAAAATGATGATGTATGGGACTCATTTTGAATACTCGTCTGCCTGTCAATTTAAAAGATGTCACCTGAATTATAACTGATAAAGTCTCCATAAAATAAACAAAACCCGCTATTATAACGATTAATGGATTTTTCATCATCAATGCAAGGGACGCCACCGCACCTCCAAGAAACAGAGAACCGGTATCCCCCATAAAAATTTTTGCCGGATGAGCATTGAACAGCAGAAAGCCCACAAGAGCACCTATACAAGCAGCAGAGAAAATTGACATAGTTTCCGAATATGTAAAATACGAACCCGGAATTAAAGATGCTGCACAAAAGAAAATCATAATAACTGCTGTAACGCTCGATGCAAGTCCGTCTATTCCATCGGTAAGATTTACTGCATTTGTTGTACCGATAATGAAAAAGATGGCAAAAGGCATATACCAAAAGCCTAAATCTATGGTTATTTTTGTGAAGGGGATGACTATACTGCTGTTAAAAGCGCCCATGCCCATACCAACTATAATAAAGACTATGGCAGCTATAAGCTGAAGCACCAGTTTTTGCCAGGCACGAAGTCCCAGATTTCTTTTTAGGGCAATTTTTATAAAATCATCCATAAATCCGATGATTCCGCAACCTATGCTTCCCGTAAGAATAATCAAGGTTCCGTTTGTAACACCGTTAAAGATTAGCATGGCGGCACTGATACCTATAATAAATGCAATGCCTCCCATGGTAGGCGTGCCGGATTTCGATTTATGCCACGAAGGACCTATCTCTCTTATGCTCTGACCAAACTTTAACTTATGCAATATGGGAATGGAAATAGGTGTAATAACAGCCGTTATTATAAAGGCAATAATTGCCGCATACCATATGTTACCCAAGTTCAACACAGCCTTTCTTTTTAATTTCATCTGTAACCGCAGATACAATTGTTTCAAACTTCAGACCCCTTGATGCCTTAAAAAGAATTGTATCTGACCTTCTGATTACTCCGCACAGATAATTTGCCGCTTTGTCATTGCTGTCAAACCATAAAGATTCTACTCCTTCACGCTGTGCTTCATCAACAGTAAACTTTGAATTGTCACCCACGCATATGAGTATATCCGTTTTATTTTCAGCCACTAACCGACCTACTTGTCTATGACATTTTTCAGAAAATTCACCCATTTCCAGCATATCACCCAAAACTGCGATTTTTCTCCCGTTTGCAACGGTATTCATCACCTTTAAGGAGGATTCCACAGATGCAACACTGGCGTTGTAACAATCAGCAATAACGGTTACTCCGCCGATGTTTTCTATCTCCTGCCGCATTTTAGAGGGCTGATAATTTGCCACGCCCTTAACAATTCGTTCTTGTTCAATTCCGAAATATTCACCTGCCGCTACAGCCGCAAGGGCATTAAGCACCATATATCTGCCTGCAACAGGTATTGTAAAATGACCTTGAGCCGTATCAAAAGAAGTGCTCTCGACAGTTTCTTCTATATTAAATGCAACCAAATCTGCTTCTTTATTATCAATTCCAAAATATACCGTTTTTATACTCGTTTTCCCTTTCATGCTCCACAGCATATCATCATCGCCGTTTAAAACGAGCAAGCCGTTTTTGTCCGTCCCCTCAGTTATCTCCATCTTTGCCTTAAGGATTCCTTCGCGGCTTCCCAAATTACCTATATGAGCAGTGCCAATATTGGTTATTATACTGAGATTAGGTCTTGCCTGTCTTACCATTCTTGAGATTTCGCCAAAATGATTCATTCCCATTTCAATAACCGCTGCCTGATGTTCTTTTTCTAGTTGTAAAAGTGTAAGAGGCATACCTATTTCATTGTTCTTATTATCAGGAGTTTTAAGTGTATTGTATTTTGCACTCATTACGCTGTACACCATGTCCTTGGTACTGGTTTTGCCCACGCTGCCCGTAACACCTATAACAGGAATATTAAACTTTGAGCGGTAATAACCGCCAAGCTTTAACAGAGCATCGCCCGTATCGTTTACCAATATTACGCAGCTGCCGCCCGCTTCCCTTTTATGCGATATAACGGCACTGCCTCCGTTTTTAAAAAATTCGTCTATATGGTCGTGCGCATCATGTTTTTCTCCTTTAAGCGCAATGAACAGACCGCCGTCTTTCTCACGGCTGTCTGTAGTTATTTTTTCTATAAGCATTTGAGGGTTTCCGCATATTATTTCGCCCTCCACTGCTTTTGCAATTTCCGATAATGACAGAGCAATCAAGCTTTTTTCTCCTTTTCTTAAAGCGGCAGATATTTTCTTACTACCTCACGCTCATCAAAATGAATGGTTTTATCTTTAAAAATCTGATATGTTTCATGACCTTTTCCCGCCAGCACAATAACATCATCTTTTTGTGCGTGATTTATGGCATACTCAATTGCCTCTTCACGAAGTGTTACCGTGACGGTTTTATCCTCGCTGCCCTTCATGCCTTCAACAATATCAGCAATTATGGCATCCGGATCCTCCGTCCTGGGATTATCCGAAGTAACTATACAAACATCCGCATGCTCAGCAGCGATTCTGCCCATTATGGGCCGCTTTGTTTTGTCTCGGTCTCCTCCGCAGCCAAACACAGCTATGACGTGCCCTTTTGCAAACCCTTTTACGGTTTTAAGCACATTCTCAAGAGCGTCCGGCGTATGTGCATAATCTATAAGAATGGTAAAATCTTTGCCGGTAGGCACAACTTCAACACGCCCCTTAACTCCTTTGGCACTGCACAAGCAGTCTGCCGCAGTTTGGGGATTCAGTCCCGTGGCAACACATATTCCAAAGGCAGTCATTGCATTATATACCGAAAATTCGCCGGGTATTGCAAGAGATATTGGATATATTTTTTCCTCATAAATCAAATCAAACTTAACACCGTCAGCGGAAAACTTCTCATTTTTTGCAGTAATATTGCTGTTTTCATTACTACCGAAACTTATACAATCTATTTTATCAGCAAGCTTTTTGCCATAAGGATCATCACTGTTTACAACAGCTTTTTCGCTAAGAGCAAAGAGTTTACACTTTGCCTCAAAATATGCATCCATGGTTTTATGAAAATCAAGATGGTCCTGAGTAAGATTGGTAAATGCACCAACTGCAAACTTAACTCCGTAAAGCTTGTCAAGATACAGAGAATGGGAAGATACCTCCATTATAACCGTATCGCAACCCTCCGATACCATATCAATGAAAAGCTTATGCAAATCCATGGGGTCGGGAGTAGTCATATGTGCTTCATATACCTTGTCACCAATTACATTATGCGTCGTTCCTATAAGACCCGTTTTGTGTCCCGATTTATCCAGAATTTCTTTCACAAGATGTGTAACGGTAGTTTTTCCGTTAGTACCGGTAACCCCTATCAGTGAAAGTTTACAAGATGGATTTCCATAAAAATTAGAAGCGATAACAGACATAGCTTTTCTGGAAGATGCAACGACAACCTGAGGTATGGATATACCCTCAACCGGTCTTTCGCATACTATGGCTGTTGCTCCTGACTTTTCCGCCGCAGGAGCAAAGTCATGCCCGTCACTTTTTGAGCCGGACAGGCATATATACAAATCTCCTTTTTGTACCTTTCTTGAATCAAAAACTACATTTTCGATTTCTATATCTCGCTCTAATGGTTTTATCATTTCTACATTTTTGAGCAATTCGGAAAGTTTCATCATTCGCCTACCTCCAGCGTTCTGAATTCGACAGTTACCACCGTACCTTGTTCAACTGTAGTTCCGGCTTCGGGACTTTGCTTATACGCCGAATATGCAGATCCCGTTCCCGTGGCGGCTCCTACTACTCTGATATTAAGCAAGCTGCTGCTCAGTGTTTGCGTTGCCTGCGTCACAGTACAGTTTGTAAGGTCGGGAACAACCACCTGATTTGGTTCCTGCCCTTCATCAGTATATATCGTTATGGTAGAATTCATACTTACCTTTGTTCCTGTTTTGGGCATTTGATTTACAACACTGTCACCGCTGCCCTCTATTATATACTTAAGGTTGTTCTGATCAAGAAGCTGTTTAGCACTGTCAAGGTCCATCTTCTTAAGGTTTGGAACAGGTGTTTCAATTTTATCCATCTCTTCGGTGGTATACTGAGGTTCTATATTCATATACTGAAGAGTTTCTTCAAGAATTTTTGCACATACGGGAGCGGCAATTACACCGCCGTAATACTGACCGCCCTTAGGTTCGTCAAGAAGAACAAGGCATGCAATCTGGGGGTCATTGGCAGGAGCAAAGCCCATAAATGACGCTATATAATTGCCCATATTTCTGGGGAATTTTTCTGATGTACCGGTCTTTCCGGCAACACGGTATCCTGAAATATATGCATTACGGCCGCCGCCGTCCGTAACTACGGATTCAAGCAGCGTTCTCATTTTCGCACTGGTAGTTTTGGAAATAATCTGTCTGATTGTTTTTGTCTCAAAAGACTGCAGCACATTGCCGTCATCATCAACATATGCTTTTATTATGTGCGGCTGTACAAGCATACCGTCATTTGCAACAGCACAAACTGCCGTAATCATCTGTAGTGGAGTAATCTGAAAACCCTGACCGAAAGAACTTGTTGCAAGCTCAACCTCATTAAAGTTATCATCGCTGTAGAAAACGCCCGTAGCTTCTCCGCTGAGTTCTATATCCGTCTTATCAAGGAATCCAAAGCCTTTAAAATATTCTTTAAATTTAGACGCCCCGATTCTTTCACCTATCTCTATAAATGCCGGGTTACAAGAATTCTGCACTGCCTGAGCAAAACTTTGAACGCCATGACCGTTAGTGTTTGAGCATTTGATGGTACGGTCTGCAACCTTTTTATAA
The DNA here is from genome assembly GCA_900551345.1 of uncultured Eubacteriales bacterium. Lineage (GTDB taxonomy): Bacteria > Bacillota > Clostridia > Monoglobales > UMGS1388 > UMGS1388. The sequence goes on along the minus strand of URVP01000005.1, from coordinate 16,677 downwards.
CCGGGGCAATAGAATGTATCGCTGTCGCCTATTAAATTTTCTTCAATTGCCATAGCGGCAACCAAAATTTTAAAAGTAGAGCCGGGTTCGTATGTATCTGAAATTGTCCTGTTTCTCCACAATTTTTGCAGGTATTCATTAACTTTTGTTGTTTTCTCTTCTCCTTCAAGAGACTCTATCTCCTCTTTTACTTCTTCATCAACTATTTCAAAAGGAGTATTAAGGTCATAAGAAGGTTTGGTTGCCATTGCGAGTATTTCACCCGTTTTAACATCCATTACAATACACATAGCTCCGTTGTTGAGTTTATTGTCAACAACCGCAGTCTCAAGATGTTTTTCTGCGAAATGCTGAATTGACTCATCTATTGTGAGCATTACATTAACACCGTCTTCGGGGTCAATGTATCGTTCGTAATCAAAAGGCATATCACTGCCGCTGGCGCTTTTTGCCGAAACGACACGACCCGAAACACCTTTAAGCACGCTGTCACAGGTAGCCTCCACACCGCTTAGTCCCTGATTGTCAGTACCCGTAAAGCCAATAACCTGGGATGCAAAATCGCCATACGGATAATATCTCTTAGAGTCTTCATCAAGATTTATGCCGGTGATATTATTGTCCGACAGAAAACTGCGAACCTCGTCAGCCTCGTCCTTTTCAATCTTTCTCTTTATTATTTCATATGATGAATCAGCAGTTATTTTTTTATAGACATCATCATATTCCATGTCCAAGCATTTGCTTAATTCTTCGGCAATCTTTTCATAAGAGGTTTTTTGTTTTTCATCTTCAAGGCAGGTTCTGAGTTCGGCAGGCGATACGCTTACACTTTCAGCAGATGCCGAAACAGCAAGGAGTTTGCCGTTCCTGTCCATAATTGAACCACGATTAGATGTAATGAGCCTGTCACGAGTCTGTTGCTCAGCAGCCAGCTTTTGAAGTTCTGCCCCGTCAACAAACTGAAGCCATCCCACTCTGATACAAAGAGCGATTAAAACAACTACCGTACCGATTAACATATAAAATATTCTTTTTTGAGATTCTGACTTTGACATAATCACCGCTCCGTATAACGATAAATATATAATGAATAAATTTACTCTCACATATCTATTTTGTTACTAATTTAAAAAAGGAGAATGAACCTGCATATGCTGTTTCAATCTCCTTTGCAACCGTATGGGCCGTATATATGCCGTATATATCATTAAACTTCGGCTCATAAAAGCGTTTTAAGACTTTATGATATAACTATGCTTTACCACCGTTAATTATTCCGTGCAAATGCCCGTATAATTCCCGTAAACACGCCGAGTATCCCGTCGTCACCTATGTCTGCCTTATCGTCGTGCACCATCTCATCGTCACCCGATACGATTACATAATTGGTTTGGTATCGTTCCGGCTTTTGCATGCCCAATTCATTTTCGGCATATTCTTCAATGGTTTTTGTATCAATTGATTGTTCTATGTTCATTTCAAGCTGAGTATTTGCTGTCTGAATATCCTTAAGCGTCTGCTTCTTACTTTGCATAGTCTCGCTCTGTCCGTAAATGTATACATATCTGCTGCATATTACAAGAGCAAGAGAAAATACAGCAATCAAAGTAACAAGATTAGCAAGATTTTTTCTTCCTCTGGCAGCACTTTTCGCCGCCTCTTTCTTTCTGTTTTGCATTGCTGTTTCATATTCCGCTGTCATATATTCGGTTTTATAAGCACTTGTACCGCTTACTACATACACAGCCTTTTTCCTCCGTTTATTGTATTTTTTCAAGAACTCTCAGTTTTGCACTGGCACTTCTGGGGTTTTCAGATAACTCCTTTGCAGAAGGCAAAACGGGTTTTCTTGTTATTATCTTAAATCGTTCTTTGCGACCGCATACACACACGGGAAAATCCTTTGGACAAACGCACCCTTTAGAAAGCTCCCCGAAGGTATTTTTTACAATACGGTCTTCAAGAGAATGGAATGTTATTATGCAAAGACGACCGCCAATGCTTAGCTTTTCCGCCAACCGCTCTATTGCTCCGCCAAGCATATCAAGCTCATTGTTAACTTCTATCCTTATGGCTTGAAATGTTCTTTTTGCCGGATGTTTACCCTCATATCTTTGCTGAGGAGAAAATGCGGATTTTATAACATCTACCAATTCCAAAGTGGTATTAATCGGTCTGTTTTCGACTATTTTTTTTGCAATCTTTCTTGCATTTTTATCCTCGCCGTAATCAAAAATAATTTTTGCAAGCTGCTGCTCGGAATATTCGTTTACCACTTGATAAGCACTCAACGGAGAGTCTGTATCCATTCTCATGTCAAGCGGAGCGTCAAAACGGTAGCTGAATCCCCTTTCCGGTTCGTCCAGCTGATGTGACGAAACACCCAAATCCAAAAGAGCGCCGTCAACTCCGTCTATTCCAAGATTGCTTAAAACAGCTGAAGCGTTGCTGAAATTATCTTTTACTATCGTTATCCTATCTGCATAGGGAGCAAGCCTTTCTGAAGCAGCTTTAATCGCATTACTGTCCCTGTCGCAGGCTATAAGCCGTCCGGTCTTTAACCGACTGCATATAAGCGAAGAATGTCCGCCTCCGCCTAAAGTTCCGTCAAAATATATTCCGTTTTCTTTTATATTGAGATACGAAACAACTTCTGCCGCAAGAACAGGAACATGATTAAATTCCATTAAAATCTTATCCTTTCACATTAAAGGGATTATTCTTACAGACCAAGCTGTTCCATCTTTTCCGCAACCTTATCTGATTCTACAACAAAGTTCTGATAGCTGTATGCATCCCACTCTGCTTTTGACCAGATTTCAGCACGGTTTCCAAGACCAATCAGCACAATATCCTTTTCGATTTTAGCATGTTGGCGAAGAGTGGCAGGAACAAGGATGCGCCCTTGTTTATCAACTTCAAGCGCCTCCTTGCTGCCGATGAGCAATCGTTTTATAAACCGTGAATCAGCCAAAGGCAGCTCGTTGATTTTTGCCTCAAGCTCATCCCAGGTCTCTTTTTGGAAAACGAATAAGCAGTTGTCAAGTCCTTTGGTAATAATAAAACTGTCTCCCAATTCCTCACGGAATTTTACAGGCACCATCATTCTGCCTTTAACATCCATATTAAGCTGACATTCGCCCGACATCATGACGGTTCACCTCTCTTTCAGGGAACAGATACCACTTTTTTGCACTATTCACCACTTATAGTGAGATTATACACCACTTTTAACACAATTGCAATACTTTTTTAAAATTTATTTAAACAAATTTTAATCAGTCATATATATTAGAACCATTCAATATATTGTAATAAAAATGCTCAAAATACCAATATATGGGGATTTTCAGCCATTTTACGGATATTATAGGGAGAGTGATCAAATGTTACGGTTTAATTACGCTGACTTATGCGACGAAATAAGAGAAATGAAAAAAAGTTACCCATTTTTGGACATATCCAGCGAAGGAAAAAGCATAAAAGGACGGTCTTTATTTTGCATTTCTTTTGGAAGAGGGGAACGGGGAATTTTTATAAACGGAGCACATCACGGTATGGAATGGATAACAAGTCCGCTTATTTTAAAATTTTTAAAAGAATGCTGCGAATGTTATGTAAGCGGCAAGCGTCTTAGAGGATATGACATACGCAGTATATATGACAAAATTACATTGTTTGCCATGCCGATGGTTAATCCGGACGGAGTTGATATATGCATAAGCCAAGGTCTCAGATGGCAGGCAAACGCAAGGGGCGTTGATTTAAATCATAACTATAATGCCATGTGGGAGAAGGCACAGCAGCTTGAAAAGCAAGCCGGAATTACCGCACCCTGTGCTTCGCGTTATGGGGGAACTGCGCCCGAAAGCGAGCCGGAAACCAGAGCTGTAACGGATTTTGTGAGAAAAAATAACATACAGATGCTTATTGCACTGCACACGCAAGGGGAGGAAATATACTACAATTTCGGAGGACTTGAGCCGCCCGAAAGTTTGCCTATTGCCATGCAGATGGCACGGGTCAGCGGATATAAACTGTCACACCCGGAGGAGCTGGCATCATACGGAGGATGTAAAGATTGGTTTATAAACGAATTTCGCCGACCCGGTTTTACGATTGAAGCAGGTCACGGTAAAAACCCTCTGCCGCCCCAGCAGTTTGATGAAATATATGAAAAGCTTGCAGATATACTGCTTGTGGCACTTATGCCATAGATTAAATAATAAATTATAAAGCTTCAAAGGATTTTAGCCGGTTATGTCGAAATAATTTAGTAAAAGAGGTAAGGGACTGATATTATATGAAAGAGTCAGACGCCCGACAAGTTGCCGACCGGGCAAAATAAAATCGGCAGCAAGCAGAATACTGCATTATATCACAGCGGAAAGGCAGGAAAGTTTATGAAAATCACATTTGTAGGAAAAAAGATGGAAATAAGACAAAGCCAAAAAAACTGGGCTGAAAAAAAGCTTGGAAAGCTGGACAGATATTTCGATGATGACGCAGATGTAAAACTTGTCATTGGCAAAATTCGTGATAAATTTACTATAGAATGTACTGTATCCGCAAGAGGTACCATATTCAGAGTAGAAGAAAGTGATGACGATTTGTTCCTGGCAATCGATCATGTAGTACCGGCAATAGAGCGTCAAATAAGAAAGAACAAGACCCGACTTGCAAAACGCCTGCGCAGCGGTGCAGCAGAAACGGCGGTTGCTGATGAACCGGATACCTTCAATGAAGAGAAGGAATTTAATATTGTTAAAACAAAGATTGTATCAAAAAAGCCAATGTCTCCGGAAGAAGCAATACTTCAAATGAATCTTTTGGGACACAACTTCTTTATCTTTGAAAACAGCCAACTCAGCGATATATCGCTTGTATATAAACGAAAAGACGGGGATTACGGACTGATTGAATTTGAATAAACTAAAAGACATCGAAAGAAAAGCCTAATAAATTCAAATTATACAAATCCGAAATAATGTTCCGGATATAAAACAACCCCCGAGGTGCGGCAAAGTTTGCCGCACCTCGGGGGTTAAATTGTTATTAGCACAAAATAGTTACTTAACTTCTGTAATTTCCGTAACCTTGCCCGAAGTGCTTATATATTTATTCACCATAAGAAGATCACCGCCAATGCCAATATTCTTAAGGTCAGTTGTATAGTATCCGCTGTCGTTGACTATTCCGTCTATTTGCATGGTCAGTATCGCTTCATATTTCATTGGTTTTTCAGCCATTACAGCAGTAGAATCATTTTTTACTATCGGTTCCTTGTAATGCATGGTTTCTACATCAATCAATGTACCAAGCACATCACTTCTCCCCTTTTCATTAAGCAAAAAGGTTGTGCCTATGCTCTGCTCAAGTCCTTCAACAGTCATAATTCTGATATCGCTGACACGCACTTTATAAGTAAAAGTCTGAGTCTGCACTTGCACCTTTTCCGGCTGTGCAACAAAACGCACATAAACTCCTGCTGCACATACAATTACCGCAAGAATGATAAGTATATCAACAAAGCTGACCTTACCGAACAGTTTTCCTTTTTTATCTATAAACATACTTATTCACCCTCCTTTTCTGTGGTAAGCCCTACAATATATCCTTCTCCGGCAAACCCTTTACCGTGGAAAACAAGAGGTTCACCAATTCTATACTCCTCGTTTGCAGAGCTTATAAGCGTCTCTGTTTCGGTTCCGTCTACTGCAATTGTTATATCAGCAGTATAAAGCCCCTCAATATCTACGGTTTGGAAAGTACCTTCTTCGTAATTTTCAATATCCTTCTGAAGAGGTGCATACTCAACATTTGTAACAACGCCTGTATCAACATTGGTAGTACCGAGAGTTACTGCTTCGCCCTCTTTATATGCTTTTGCCACTTCTTCGGTTATATCGCTCATTTCCACAGTTACATAAATTTTAACATTACTTGAAGACGCTTCTTTCTGTACCTTCCTGCTGTTTAAAAACCAATATGCACCGCATCCTACTGCAATAATTAAAATAATTATTACGGCATCTACCCAATTAAATCTCTTCATATGTTATCTCTCCGCCCTTTCCGTTATTGAATTTGCACCAAGAATATCTTTATAATAATCTTCCATTTGTTGCACCATAGCCTTTGCAGTAAAGCGTGCTTTAAAAACCGCTTTGGCATTACTGCTGATTTTTTCGTATAAATTCTTGTCATTTAACAATTGCTCTATTCTGTCAGCCATTGCCGCAGGGTCTTTAATAGGTACAACAAATCCGTTTTCTCCGTCTTTTATCAGTTCGGGATTACCTCCGTAATTGCTGACAACCGCCGGCTTGCCAAGGCACATTCCCTCAAGGAGCGAAAGACTTGCAGCCTCAGTTCCAAACGAAGCGTTTGCCTGAATGTCCAGCAGATTCATAAGCCCTGTTACATTGTTTAAAAAGCCCGTAAATATAACTGTATCCTCAAGATTCTCTTGTTTTGTCTGCCGCTTTAGTTCTTGCTCGCATGAACCGGTACCGGCTATAACAAACTGGGCATCTATTCCTTTACTTTTAATTATTTTTGCAGCTTCTACAAAATATTTATGCCCTTTCACTTCTTCAAGCCGAGCTACAATTGCAATAACCGCCGCACCGGGGCGTATGCCCAGGTCTTGTTTCACCTGAATCTTCTCTTCCTCCGTTATTGTTTTAACATCCTTTACCCCGTTGTATATAACACGGATTTTCTTATCGTCAACACCGGTATCAGTAAGATTCTTTTTAGCCGCCTCAGCTACTGCTATTATACCATCTGCCGCTTTTTTGTTAAGCACACTGTTAGCAAATCGGCCTATTCCCTTTGTCAAATTTTCTTTAGGCGGGAAAACACTGTGCCTGGTATATACTACTTTTATTTTTCGGCTTACAAGCTTCGCAGCAATTCTTGCCGAAAGCACCGCATGGGAATGGACTATGTCGGGTCGTATACGCCTGATAATTCTTTTTAATTCCTTAAGCCCCTCCATGCTGAAAGACTGTTCTGCAAGACCACCGCAAGAGATTATTTCAAAACCAAGCTGTCTGATAGGCTCTTCCAACTTACTGTCTTTGGGAAGAACAACGGTAACATCAAAAGCAGTGCGGTCACATTCAGAAAGATAGGTAATAAGATACCGCCCTGCACCGCCTATGTTTGAATCACTTATTACATGAAGTATTTTAATCAATCGACTCAATCTCCTCTCCTTTTTGAGCAAGTCTTACCGCCGCAGTTCCCGTACCGAGAAGCATCCAGAAGATAAGCACCACACGATAATTATACCATACATAGTCAAATGCACCCTGACACATGAAAGCAACGGTTCCTGCGAGAATACCAACTGCAAATACTGTCAGCATATTTTTTCTTTTAGCAAACGATGCAATTATTCTGCGCCAGAAAAGGAGCATAACAAAGAACATTGCAACAAGTCCTGCAACGCCCATTTCAACAATAAGTTGAAGATATATGTTATGGGAATGAGGAGCATATATATTGCTGTACGCATAAAAAGGATAAATTCGTGCAAATGCTTTTTCGCCTATGCCGATACCGTACAGCCAAAAATCTTTAAGCAAATTAACTACACCGAACCATATAAACACCCTATAAGAAGTCGAACTGTCCGAAGTATCTCCTATGCTGGTAAATCGGTCGATAACTGAATCAGGCATTACAAAAGGAGATGCAAGAGCACCTGCAAAAAGAAATGCTATGAACCGCTTATTTCCTATAAAGATATAGACGCCTATTCCAACGATAATACCAATCCAGCAGCCTCTCGACTGGGTAAAGATAAGGCACAAGCAGGACAGCCCGAGAATAGCCGTATAATAAAGCCTTGCAAGTATCCCTTTACACGACCAAATCATTGCAAAAGCAACGGGAATGGCAAGGATGAGATATTCACCGAGCACATTCGGATTGCCGAGGGTAGAATACACTCGAACCGTAATATCCTCAAACATTTCCTCATCAAGCCAAGCATGGCCGATATTGTCTCCGAAGAAATTCTGCAAAATACCCAACGCAGACACAAAAAGACAAGATGTAAGAAACAGTGACATAAGCCAATGAAGTTTTCTCTTGCTGTCCACAGTTGCTGCTATCACAAAATACATGGAAATAAACATAAAATAAACGAGCCATATTTCCACACTTTTTACAACCGAAAAAGATGTTAAAGAATAGAAGAGCTGTAATATAAGGAAAAGCAGGATTACAAATGACACGCCGTCCATTTTAAACAGCTTTTTCTTATGTGTTATACAATTAAGGATATACGATACAAACACATAAGCAGAAAGACCGATACACATCATGGTGGGAAGTATGGGGGCAATAAACACCAATGCATAAAGACCTGCCTCGTACCGCCACAGAATCACAAGCATGGCAGTTATACCCACAAACGCAATCGGAGCATACAGCATTGGCATTACGGCCGATACACCCAGCATAACAAGGCCGTTAAGCAGGCCTAAAATTACGGGTGCACCGCCACGCTGTTTTTCGAGAAATTCAATATCAAAGTTATCACCTAAAATCCACTGTGCTAACTTATAGATAAAGCTATGCTTCAGACAGGAAATCAACGGACGATTCAGCCATATAAGAAATGCTCCGAGAAGCACGGATATTATGCCTGCATAAAAAGCAAGATTTACCGACCGGTTAAAGATAAACCGACCCAAAGCAAAAACGAGAAGTATTGTTCCGTAAAAACGGCTGTCAAGGGTAAGAGCGTTGCCTATCTGCATCTTGGCAAGAGAATATAAAAAGCTGCCTTTTATTGCATCTGCCAGTTTATCACCGAATTTATAAATATGTTCAAAAGGCTTTGTAAGCACCTTGTATACAGCAGAATTTGCAAGGGTTTCATCCGCTGTATCATTAAGCATCCAACTGCCGATAAGACTCCTTTTCCAAAAAGAAGTTATGGTTTTTCCTATTTTATTAATGGTTTTTCCAAATAAGCTTTCATAATAAAAAGCTCTCAGTTGTCTTAATCCTGCAAGTATTATTTTAATCAACCCCTTTACGCCTTAATCCTTTTAATAACGCCAAAAAATACGATGCATGCTATATATACCGCCCCACCGGCTGCTACCGTAAGAATCAGAGAAATGAGAACGGACATATTAGCAGTAAGCTGATTAACAGCATATGCAGCCGCAGCCATAACGACGGTAGATAAAACAAGACGCATAACCACATCCAAAAGATGCTTGTCCATAAATTTAATATGTTTGTTCATCCGTACACACAGCACAGCGGAAATTGCAAGAAGAGCAATTGATGAGGCCAACGCCAATCCTCCCACGCCCATATTGGTTGAGTAAAAGAATGCAATTGCCAACACTACATTAACAGCTATGCCTATGACGGAAGCTATCATTGGCGTTTTTCCGTTTTGCATTGCATAAAAACATTTATTCAATATTTCATTTATTCCCAATCCAATCATACCAACGGAGAAAAATGCAAGTGCACCTGCGGTTATGGCAGTTGACTCCGCCGTAAATTCGCCTCTTTCATAAATAACCTGCACAATGGGCTTTGAAAAAAGTGCCATACCCACAGCAATCGGCATGATAATGGCAAGCATTGACGAAAATGCCGTTTTCATAGTATTTCCAAAAGCTTTTTTGTCATTAAGTGCACTGGCTCTTGACAAAGCCGGGAATATATAATTTGTAATAGCGAATGTGAAAACTCCTACTATTATGGTAAAAAGCTTGTTGGCATAGTCAAGACCTGCTATATAGCCTTCTCCCAATTTAGAAGCAAAACGAGTATTTATAACCACACATACCGGCTGAACCCACGAACTGACCAGAATGGGCAACGCAAGCCGGAACACCTCAGAAAGCCCCTCTTCACGAAGATTCAGCCGAGGACGGTAACGAAATCCTTTTTTAATAAGAGAGGGAATTTGGACAATAATCTGCAAACTCCAAGCTATTGTTAATGCCGCCGCCATTCCGTATATACCGAATCTTTCATTGAAAAAGAACAGATAAACCAGCACCGCAAGGTTGGAAACAAGGCTTATCATTGCCGGAATAGTGAACTCGTCAAGCGACTGAAGCACACCTACAAAAACATATGCAACCCCCGTGAACAATGCAGTAGGAAGCATTATTCTGAGAAGGGACGAAGAAAGCTCTATTCCTTCCGTTCCCAAGCCGGGAGCGTAAAGGGTTGTAATCTGCTTAGCAAAAAGTGCCCCGATAACGCAAAAAACAAGCGAAATCACAATGATAAGATTTAAAAATGTATTGGCAAAATTAAACGCCTTTTTTCTATCAGTTTGAAGATGTCTGCTAAAAACCGGGATAAAGGTAGAAAGCACTGCTGCCCCAAGGGTTAAGTCAAAAAACAGCAGCGGAAGTCTGCTTGCACTCAGATATGCATCTGACTGCATACCCGTACCGTAATAATTGGCAAAAGCCACATCACGAAGTACTCCCAAAACTTTAGCCAGAAGAATGAAAATCGTAATTATACTGACGGTTTTCACGGCTGTTTTACCTTTGCTGTCAGGCATAACTCCGGCTCCTTTCATAAGTAACATATTAAGGCGGACACAAAAATGTCCGCCTCAAAAAAACACATACTACTTATCTGCTACATAATAACGCACAAGCTCTTCCAAAAGCTCGTCACGCTCAATTTTACGGATAAGAATTCTCGCTCCGTTATAGCTTGTTATATATGAAGGGTCGCCCGACATAATATAGCCCACAAGCTGATTGATAGGATTGTATCCTTTTTCCTTTAATGCCTGATATACCGTACATAAAATTTCATGAGCTTCATTTTCCGGCTTTTCAAAACCGAATTTCATTGTTTCCTGCATGACGACTCCTCCTTATTTTTTTATTTTATACAAACCTGATTATTTAATCTCTGAGCTCTGCTCCAAGCTGTTTTTTCAGTTCATTTATAATATTGTCCATAACCTCGTTAACTTCTGCATCCGTAAGGGTTCTGTCAGATGCACGGAAGGAAATGGAATACGCAACACTCTTGAAGCCTTCTTTAACCTGTTTGCCCTTGTATACATCAAACAGCTTATATCCTTCTATAATATCAGTTTTAGCTTTGTTTATAATATTTTCTATCTTTCTTACCGGAACATCATCCGCAACAATCACCGCAATATCTCTTGAAGTAGCAGGGAATTTGGGAAGAGGCTTATATTTTCTCGCAAGCTTCTTACATTCCATCAGCATATCAAAATCTATAACAGCAACATATGCTTCTGTATCAATTCCGTAATTTTCCTGTACCACAGGATGGATTCTGCCCACAATAGCGGCAGCTCTGCGTCTTAAACTTATCTGTGCAGTCTGACCGGGGTGGAATGTGGGATTATCTGCAAGGGGTTCTATATCGTATGATGTGATGCCCATTGCTTCAAACATATTTTCCACAACGCCCTTAAGGTCATAAAAATCACAGTCTCCGTACATTCCTATTGTAAGCATCTTCTTTTCATGAGGAAGCGGCTCTGAGTCAACAGGCAAATATACTTTGCCGATTTCAAACAGCCATGCACTGCTGTTTCTGTGATTATAATTAACACTTAAGGTATCAAGCATACTTCCTATGGTGTTGGTACGCATAATGCTTCTTTCCTCGCCCAGAGGGTTACGGATAGTAACAGTTTGCGGTCTTTCCATAAGCAATTTATCATATTCGTGAGGATCTACAAACGAATATGTTGTTATTTCATCCAAGCCTTGAGCAATAAGGCTTTGACGAATTATTACCTCAAGCTGCTGAACCTCATTTCTTCCGCCGTGAGTAGTTTCACCGCTTAAAAGAGTGTCGGGGATTTCGTTATATCCGTAAATTCTTGCTACCTCTTCTGCCAAATCAGCAGTACCTTCAATATCATTACGGAAAGAAGGAACATATACCTTTCCATCTTTAATTGTAAACTCAAGTTTTTCAAGTATTTCTATAATATATTCCTCGGTTAAATCTGTACCTAAAAGAGCATTGATTCTGTCAGGTTTGAAATCTACAACCACCTGATCAGAAATATTTCCCTTAACATCAATGATACCGTCAATAACTTCACCGCAGCCCAGCTGCTCAACAAGCTGACAAGCACGGTTAACGGCATCTATGGTGATTTCAGGATTAAGTCCTTTTTCATATCTGGCACTTGCCTCAGTACGCAAGCCCAATTTTTTAGCCGTTCTTCTTACGCTGGCAGCATCAAAATTTGCAGATTCAAAAAGTATGGTTGTTGTTGTGTCTTCTATCTCACTGTTTTCAGCACCCATAACGCCGGCAACTGCCACAGCTCTTTGTGCATCGGCAATAACAAGCATTTCCTCGGAAAGAATTCTGTCCTGACCGTCAAGAGTCTTCATAGCCTCTCCGTTTTGTGCACGGCGAACAATTATGCTGCTGCCTGCCACATGACTTAAATCAAAGGCATGCATCGGCTGACCGTATTCGAGCATTATATAATTGGTTATATCCACAATATTATTTATAGACCTTACGCCGCTGGCATTGAGTCTGTCTGCAAGCCATTTGGGAGACGGACCGATTTTTACATTTTTAACGGCTCTTGCAGAGTAACGAGGGCAAAGAACAGGGTCTTTTACCTCCACGGTTGCATATTTATTAACATCGTCGCCGCTTCCTTTGGGAGCAGGGTCTTTAATGCTGAAAGGCTTACCGAAAGTAACTGCTGCCTCTCTTGCAAGACCGATAACGCTGAGACAGTCACAGCGATTTGATGTAATTTCAAATTCAACTATTGTATCATTAAGGTCAAGAGCTGTCTTTATATCAATACCGGCAGGAATACTGTCATCAAGAATCATTATCCCTGTTGCAGGCTCGGGGTCTAAATTCAGCTCATTTACCGAACAGAACATTCCCTCAGTGTCAAGACCTCTCATCTGTCTTTTTTTAATTTTTATTCCGCCGGGCAAATCGGAACCGTCAAGTGCTACCGGAACAACCGCACCAACAAATACATTAGTTGCAGCAGTAATTACCTGTATGCTGCTTCCCCCTATATCTACCTGACAAACCTGAAGTTTATCTGCGTTGGGGTGTTTTTCTATCTGTGTGATTTTACCCGTAACAACTTTGTTTATGCCCTCACCCATCTCTTGGAAGCCTTCAACCATAGTGCCGGTCATGGTCATTCCGTGAGCAAAATCCTTAGGTGAAATATCTTTTATATCTGTATAATCATTAAGCCATGATAATGCTATTTTCATACTATTAATATCTCCTTCCGTATCAGTCAATTAAAACTGTTCCAAAAATCTTACATCATTTTCATAGAAAAGTCTTATATCGTCAATGCCGAATGAACGCATTGCAATTCTTTCAAGACCGATACCAAAGGCAAATCCGCTGTATTCTTCGGGATTTATACCGCATATACTGAGCACCTTGGGATGAACCATACCTGCTCCGAGAATTTCAATCCAGCCTTCTCCTTTGCAAACGCTGCATCCGTTGCCGTTGCATGCCGGGCACTGAATGTCAACTTCCGCACTGGGCTCAGTAAACTGGAAGTGATGAGGACGGAACCTGGTTTTTGTACCTTCTCCGTAAAGTTTTTTAGTAAACAAATCAAGAGTACCCTTAAGGTCACTCATTGTTACATTCTTATCAACTACAAGACCTTCAATCTGCGTAAACAGCGGAGAATGTGTTGCATCTGCCGCATCCGAACGATAAACTCTCCCGGGCGCAATCATTCTGATGGGAGGCTTTTTGTTTTCCATAACTCTTATCTGAACTGAAGAGGTCTGTGTTCTCAAAAGCACATTATCCGAAATATAAAAAGTGTCTTGAGTATCTCTGGCAGGATGATCCTGCGGGATATTAAGAGCTTCAAAGTTATAATAATCAAGCTCAACCTCCGGGCCCTCGACTATTTCAAAACCGAGTCCTACAAATATATCCTCAAGCTGTGTAAGAACCTGATTAAGAGGATGGACATGCCCTTGTCTGCGTTTTTTGCCCGGGAGGGTTACATCAATTGTTTCAGCTGCGATTTTATCAGCCTGTGCCTTTTTTTCAAGTTGGCTTTTTATTTCGCCGATTTTTTGTTCAATATAGCTACGCACCTCATTGGCAAGCTGCCCGATAACAGGTCTTTCTTCAGCAGACAGACCTCCCATTCCTCTGAGAACTTCGGTAAGCTTACCCTTTTTACCCAGCAGCTCTACCCTAAAATTCTCAACGGATTGTATGTCGCTGAGCTTCTCAATCTCCTGCTCGGCATATTTTTTTATTTCCTGCAATTTTTCTTTCATATACACCGTGTCCTTCTTTCTTTATTTCAACATAGAAAGCTTCTGGTTAATCAGCTCTCTTACAAATGTCTCAAGACCGTCACATTCAACCATTTCATTAATCTCTTTATCACGGGTTGAAACTTCATAACAACCCTGTTCAAGATTTTTGGGGCTGACAACTATTCTTACGGGTACACCCAAAAGGTCTGCATCCGCAAATTTAACACCGGGCGATTCATTTCTGTCATCATAGATTACTTCAAATCCGCTTGCCGTAAGAGAGGAATATAACTCCTCTGCTTTAGCCTTAACTTTTTCATCATTGGGGCGGATTGTACATATATGAATCTGCCACGGAGCAATTGACATGGGCCATATGGGACCTCTGTCATCATGCATTACTTCAAGTACCGATGCCATAAGTCTGCCTACTCCTATACCATAACAGCCCATAATGGGAGTTTTAAGCTCACCGTCAGCATCCGTATATCTCATGTTCATTTTTTCAGTATACTTTGTACCCAGCTGGAATATATTTCCGATTTCTATGGCTCTCTTTATTTCCAGCTTTCCTTTTCCGCATTTTGCACAGGTATCTCCGGCTCTCGCTTTTGACACATCTACAAAATCATCCTCACTGCAATACTGCATAAGGTCCGGCACTTTATAATGATAGTCCTTCTCGTTAGCACCGCAGACAATGCTTTTAAGGCCTTTAAGAGAACGGTCATAAATAACTGTAAAGTTATCCATGTTAAGCCCTACGGGACCTATATATCCATAGCAAGGATGTTCTTTCACTTCTCCCTCTCCCGTTGCTATCTCTACATTGGACTTTACAACATTTCTAACCTTTGTTTCGTTGACTTCATAATCTCCTCTTGTAAACACGATTATGAGTTTATCTGAATTTTCAGCTTTAAGAACAACAGCCTTCATCATCTGCTGTATGGGCGCTCCGAAAAAGTTAACAACATCTTCAATTGTTTTGCATCCGGGCGTACTTACCTTTTCCAGCTTATCAAAAACAACGCCGCCGTTAAAGGGTTCCAAAATTGACTCAGCAACTTCCATATTAGATTTGTATCCGCAATGCGGACAAGAAACAACTGAATCTTCACCCTGAGCACATTCCTGCATAAATTCATGAGATACGCTGCCGCCCATCATACCATTGTCTGACTTAACGGCAAAAGCATCTTTAAGTCCCACTCTTCTGAAAATCTTTTCATAGGACTTGTATGCCCTTTCATAATACTGTTCAAGGCACTCCTGACTTGTATGAAATGAATATGCGTCCTTCATGGTAAATTCACGCACGCGGATAAGACCGCCCCTCGGCCTTGCTTCATCACGGAATTTAGTCTGTATCTGATATATCATAAAAGGATATTTGGTATGAGTTTTTGCTTCTGTTCTTGCAAGATGAACAGCCGCTTCCTCGTGGGTCATACCCAGAACCATGTTTCTGCCTGCACGGTCTTTAAATCGTACAAGCTCGGAAGAAATAGCCGAATATCTGCCTGATTCCTCCCACAGGTCACTGCTCATTACAACGGGGAAAAGCACCTCCTGACCGTCTATGGCATCCATCTCTTCACGGATAATATTTTCAATCTTTGCAACAATTCTTTTGGCAGGGGGCAAAAGAGAGTAAATACCGTTTGTTACCTGACGGATATATCCGCCTCTCAGCATAAACGCATGGCTTATAAGCAAAGCTTCGCTCGGCTGTTCGCGGTATCTTTCGCCCAATAATTTGCTTAACCTCATTGTTAAAATCGTTCCTTTCATATATTTACGCAAAAAAATGCATAATCTACCTATTCTATAAAAACTATTGTATAATTTTTAGCCCCGATTGTCAAGGGTTTTAAGCTCAATAACCGCCTAAAATAAGGGGTTTTTATATTACATTTTTGTTATGTTGTGTTTTCATAATCCAAAATAATATGCATATAGTTAAATATACGGCAGGATAGATGTTGTCTTTTTAACATAACACCATATTTATTATAAAAAGTGAAATGATTTTCACTAATGTTTCGTGGTTACCCCGAGGTAAACAATATAAATCCTGTTGTAAATTTTAAAAGGACGGACTGATACATATGTTTAAAAATGCTATTGTAACAAAAGTCAAACAAAGTTATCTGATGATTAATATGAAAGCACAGCGTGACCCTGCTTACAAAAAATTTGTGCTCGAAAACCCGGAAGAGGCAATATATAAACTGACAGGCTTTCGTATACCGGCGGATTGGAAAATAAGCATAATTGACAAGGGTGACCGTTTGTGTCTTAAAATCAACGACGAAACATGGCTAAAACGATTCGGCCTTTCCGTAAAAGACCTTAAGGAGGGCTT
>URVP01000004.1 GCA_900551345.1 uncultured Eubacteriales bacterium | reverse complement strand
GTGTATATGCCCGCGTTATATTATTATATTTTTCTATGTTATTATAATTATATTATTCGACACCGATTTCTTATCTCCTGTATATTATTCCCACAAAGTCAGGACCTGTGTTTATGCTGATAATACAGCCTACCGGAGTGGAGAATTCCGGTTCCTGACCCAAGCGTTCAATGCAGGCGGTGTGCAGCTGCTCACACTTTTCCTTATTATTGCTGGTGATAAGGATGTATGGAGTGCCAGGCTTTCTTTCTTTTTCAATAATGTCCACAAACTCTTTAATTGCCTTTTTTTCGCCTCTGATTTTTGAAAGTATCTTGGATTCTCCGTTTTCAAAAGTAATTACAGGTTTAAGTCCCAGTGCATCGCCCACAAAGGCTGCCGCCGCTGAGATTCTGCCCGATTTTTTTACAAATTTTAAATTGGCGGGCAGGAATACAGGTCTTACATTGTCAAGCCATTCTTGCATTACAGATTTTATCTCGTCTACTGATGCACCCTTTGCCGCCATTTTTGCCGCTTCCATTACGGCCCATCCATAGCCTAAGCTGTATGTGCGTGAATCAATAAGATGAATGTTAAGCTTGTCCTTTGCTTCGGGGTTATCCTCATAAAAGGCGTCACGCATCATCAGTGCACCTTGAAATGTTGATGACCCTTTCGAGTTGATAAGCGTTAAAATAAGGTCTGTATAACCCTCATTATATGTTTTTTCGTAAAGCTCGGTGAATAAAACCGGGGTAATGCAGGAGGAGGTTGGCACCTCATCGCTGGTGTCCAAAATGTTAAAAAATTGCTCCGATGTTAAATCATATCCGTCTTTGTATTCTTTTCCCTCGTGTATTATGGTAAGGGGCAAAACTTCTATGCCCAGCTGGTCACGCATGTTTGCGGGTATATCTGCGGTGGAATCCGTAGCTATTTTTATCTTCTGCATATTTGTAATCCTCTCTTGTAATTAAATGTTGTAACACAGCCAAAAGCTGATGGTTAGTACGATTTCAGTATATCCAATATTTGCCGCATTGTCAAGAATTATCATGTCGAATGGTGTTTATTTAAAATCGGGTATGTATTTTTTGTCCGATGCTTCGGGGGCTTGGGTATATCCTTCAAAGCCAAGCACACGCATGGCATTTACAGCTTTTTTATATTCTTGGGGAGTGATTTTTCTGTTTATCTCTTCAAATTCAGCCGCCCTGTGCATTGGAAGATACTGACTCATTAGGCTTATAAGCAGCTTGTCGTAAGGCAGATTGCACCGTATCCATTTAAGAATATTTACGGCGTCATCAGCGTGGGACGGTAAAATTAAATGACGGATAATAAGTCCTTTTTTCATAAGCCCGTCACTGTCAAACTCCATTGCACCCACCTGGTTATACATTGTGCATACTGCTTCTTTGGCATACTCAAAATAGTCCTCTGCGCCCGAATATCTTTTCGCCGCCTCTTTGCTGAAATATTTGATATCAGGCATATATATGTCAATATATCCTTTAAGTATATCAATAGTTTGAGGTTTTTCATAACCTGAACTGTTGTATACCACGGGAATTTTTAAACGGGATTTTGCTATGTCAAGAGCTTTTATTACGCCGGGTACGAAATGGGAAGCGGTTACCAGATTTATATTGTGCGCTCCTGAATCTTGCAGGCGAAGCATTTCATCCGCAAGCTGACGCTCGGTATAGGTCTTGCCTGAGCATCTAACGCTTATCTTGGCATTTTGACAAAAGCAGCATCTAAGCGTGCAACTCGAAAAAAATACGGCACCTGACCCCTTTGTGCCGCTTATGCACGGCTCTTCCCACATGTGCAGCATTATTTTTGAAATCTGCATTTCTGTTCCGGCTCCGCAAAAACCCATATGTGTTTTTCTGTCAACTCCGCAATCCCTCGGACATAATTTGCAGCCCATTTTTATCCTCCGTATCGGTCATAAAACCTGTCTGTTAAATATATAATATAACGGTCCTAAGCTTTTGTCAAATTAAAGCGTAACATAAATGAAATATAAAAATCGCCTCTAATATCTGTTTTTTTTTATAAATATATGGTAAAATTATATGACATTAAATTATCGGAGTGGATTACAATGTTTTGGGATTTAATAAAAACAATAATAATCGGAATAATCGAAGGTATTACCGAATGGCTGCCCATAAGCAGTACGGGACACATTATTCTGGCAAACGAATTTTTAAAAATAGGTCAGAGCGAAGCTTTTATGGAGATGTTCGAGGTGGTTATCCAGCTTGGTGCCATAATGGCGGTTGTGGTGCTGTATTTTAATAAGCTTAACCCACTGTCTCCCAAAAAGACGGCGGCTGAGAAGAAAGAAACCTGGACCTTGTGGTTTAAGGTAATTGCTGCGGTGCTTCCGGCAGCGGTTATAGGTCTTTTATTTGACGACTTTTTAAACAGCGTGCTTTACAACTCGGTGGTTGTGGCTGCAATGCTTATAGTGTACGGTGTACTCTTTATTCTTATTGAAAACAGGCACAAAAAACCCCTTGTTGAAAATCTTAACAATCTTTCATATAAAACAGCGCTGCTTATCGGTGTTTTCCAGGTGCTTGCTCTTATCCCCGGCACCTCCCGTTCAGGCGCCACAATAGTGGGAGCTACTCTTTTGGGTGCATCAAGACCTGTTGCGGCAGAGTTTTCATTCTTTTTGGCAATTCCCGTTATGTTCGGTGCTTCACTGCTCAAAATCGTAAAATTCGGCTTAGCGTTCACTTCTGCCGAAATTATAATACTTCTTACCGGCTGTATAGTTTCCTTTGTTGTATCAATTCTTGCCATCAAATTCCTGATGGGATATATTAAAAAGCATGATTTCAAGGTGTTTGGCTGGTACAGAATTGCACTGGGAATTATAGTTTTGGCTTACTTTGCGATGAAAGGATTTTAATATATGTCAAAAGCACATAAGTCTGTCAAGACTAACGCAATGCGTATTCTTGACGCGGCAAAGATTGAATATACAATGCACGAATATGAGCATGACCAAGGGTTCACCGATGGTGTTACCATCGCCGCTAAAACAAATCAGCCCCCTGAAAAGGTCTTTAAAACCCTTGTTACCAGAGGCGCAAGCAAAGAGTTTTATGTTTTTGTAATTCCCGTAGCAGAAGAACTTGACCTTAAAAAAGCGGCAAAAACCGTAGGTGAAAAATCAATCGAGATGATTCATGTATCGGAAATAACTAAGATAACAGGCTATGTGCGGGGCGGCTGTTCTCCGGTGGGAATGAAAAAGCTTTTTAAAACTGTAATACATCAAAGCTGCCTGTCCCTGCCCTCCATGCTGGTAAGCGGCGGCAGTATAGGCACTCAGATTGAAATCGCTCCCCAAAAGCTTATCTCTGTTTCAAATGCCCAAACCGCAGATGTTATAAAATAAACAAAACGGCTGTCCGCGCAAATGAACGAACAGCTTTTTTATATCCTTTATGTTATTGTAATATAAAATATTTGTTTCTTTTTTTGATCGGCAGGCAGAAAAGCTCTTTCATTCCCATTACCATTATTCATTTACATTACCATTTTTATTTTCATTAACATTATCATTTACATTAGGTTATGGTTAGGTTTCTAATTGAATAACCTAAGGTTATTGATAGTTTTCTTTTTGTAAAACCTAAGGTTATTGTTTGCTTGTGTTTTTAATAACCTATGGTTATGGTTTGGTTAGACTTAGGTTATCCTTTGGTTTTATTTGCTTAAAATTTGCTTGAAGTTTGCTTACTGTTTGCTTGTCCCTTGATTTTTTGTTGACAATGCTAAATAATGATGATATGATTTTCACCGTAAACCAATATAAGGAAAGGAATTTATTCGTATGGAATATATAAAGGAATCGGAAAAGAACATAGCTGCTTTGGGTAAGTATGATGTTTTTGTTGCCGGCGGAGGTATTGCCGGAATAAGTGCAGCACTTGCCGCCGCAAGGAAGGGTGCAAAGGTTATACTTACCGAAAAGCAGTGTGTGCTTGGCGGCTTGGCAACAGCGGGGCTTGTAACTATTTATCTGCCGCTGTGTGACGGAGAGGGTCGACAGGTTACATACGGAATTGCCGAAGAGCTGTTAAAGCTTTCGATGCTTCATGGTTATGACGGTAAATATCCAAAGCCATGGGTAGAAGGCGGAACCAAAGAGGAAAAAGCAAAAACTCGTTATGAGATTCAGTTTAACCCGGCGCTGTTTGCTTTGGAGGCAGAGCGTATTCTTGTTGAAGCCGGTGTAAAGATTTTGTACAACACTGCTATTTGCTCAGTTCAGATGAAAGATAAAAAAATAACGGCTGTTATATGTGAAAACAAAACGGGCAGAATTGCATATGAAGTTAAAAGTGTTGTAGATGCAACTGGCGATGCGGATATATGCAAATTTGCAGGTGCAGATACAGAAGAATATAAAAGAGGCAATATTCTTGCCGCTTGGAATTATGTTTTAAAGGATGGCAAAGTTAATCTTAAAATGATGGGATATGCGGAAAAGCCCGACGATGAAAAAACGGAGGAAGATGCAAAACCTCTTTCGGACAGGCGTTTTTCGGGTCTCAACGGGGAAGAGATAAGCGAAATGCTTATAATGGCACACAGCAGCGTTCTCAACGCTTTTAATCAAAGTGAAAAGACCGAAAATCCTGAAGTGCCCGTTATACTGCCTACAATGCCCCAGCTGAGAATGACCCGCAGAATTTGCGGCGAGTATACACTCAGCGATGAAGAGATGCACAAAAGCTTCATAGACAGTATCGGGCTTATCTCCGATTGGAGAAAAAGCGGTCCTGTGTATGAAGTGCCATTCCGTACTTTATATACAAGTGATGTTAAAAACCTTGTTTGTGCCGGCAGATGCATAAGCGTTACGGAAAAAATGTGGGATGTTTCCAGAGTAATTCCGCCCTGTGCCGTAACCGGTCAGGCAGCAGGAACTGCTGCGGCAATGACGGATAATTTTGCAGATCTGGACATCTCTGTTTTGCAAAAAGAGCTCATTTCTGACGGAGCGGTGCTTCATGAAAATGATATAGCGGAATAAACAAATGCTGGCATAAACCTTTAACTTTCAACTAAAAGGCATTATTTACGGCTTTATGGGGAGAGATTAATTATGTTTACAGTATTTAACGGCAGTAGGGCATGCGGCGTGTATTTACATAAAGATGAAAACATCTGTATTCGATATGCGCTTGAGGATATGCAAAGCGATATATTAAAAATATCAGGACAAAAGGCGAAAATTTATACAAGCTTGTCAACAGAGAATGAAACCGGAGTACTTGTTTCGGGAAGTGTAACAAATCCGGCTTTTAAAGAGTTTTTAATCAGTTGTAATATTGAATTTTCCGATTTGGAAAATAATTGGGAAAAATATATGATAAAGACTTATGGTGCTAATAATGAAAACATGGTTATCTGCGGAAGTGATGAACGAGGCACCATGTGGGGTATATATGACTTTTGTGAGAATCAGCTTGGTGTTGACCCCATGTATTATTGGACTGATTCAGAGCCGCTGCACCGTGAAGAATTGGTTATTCCCCAAGCTGATGTGTGTGGACAACCCGATACATATAAGTTCAGAGGCTGGTTTATAAATGATGAAGATCTGCTTATGTTTTGGAAAAAAGGCGGCATAAGACATATAGATTATCCGCTGTTTACTCATGTAATACATGAGGATATTATGAAAAAAATAATTGAAACGGCACTGCGCCTTAAGCAGAATTTCTTAATACCCTCTTCTTATATAGATATTGACAATCCCGTTGAAGAAAATATCGTACGCATGGTAACCCAAAGAGGACTTTTTATATCTCAGCATCATCAGGAGCCTTTAGGTGCTACACTGCTTATATGGGAGAATTTTTGGAAAAAGAGGGGAGAAGAAATTCCTGAAGCGTCCTATATTAAAAATCCTGACAAGTTTGAAGAGTTTTGGATCTTTTATGCAAGCAAATGGGCGGCATATCCAAATGTAGTATGGCAGCTTGGACTTAGGGGAAGATATGATCAGCCAATATGGAATACGGACAGCAATATGCAGGTAAGTCAAAACGAAAGAGGGAAAGTTTTATCCGAAGTATTTAAAAAGCAAATACAGATTATAGAAAGAGTTACAGGCTCAAAACATAATTTGACCACTGCCACCTTATGGATGGAGGGTGCCCAGCTGCATCGTGACGGGGTTTTGACTTTCCCGGAAGATACAATAATCATCTTGTCAGACAATGGTGCCATACAGCTGTGGGAAGATGATTTTTATCAAGTGCAAAGACAGCAAAAGTATCATTATGGGGTATATTATCATGTGGGATTTTGGAGTGCAGGACCTCATTTGGCACAGGCTGTAAATGTGGAAAAGATATATGAGTGCTATAAAGAAGCAGTAGAAAAAAATGATACTTATATTTCAGTACTTAATGTGGGAAATATTCGTGAATTTGTATTAGGCGTGCGTGCCGTTGCAGATATCACTTGGAATTATAAGCTTTTTGATTTAAACAGCTATATACACAAATGGTGCATTAAGCATTTCGGGGCTGAGTATGCAAAAGAAATTGCAGCTCTTTATAAAGCGTTTTACAGCTCATATCATGAGATAAGCACACGGGATTTCGGAGGGCTTATAATACTTATGGACGGTGTGCTGAAACAGACGGGAGAAAAAATTATAGATGCAATGTCCTGTCACGAATCTTATAATAAACCCATCACCTTATATCGCAGCTTCAAATTTGATAATTTAAGACGCTGTGCACAGTACTGTATTGACGCCGCAGGCAGATGTGCTGAAACGCTGGCTGCTCTTATTGAAAAAGCGGATAAAATAAGCAGGCTTTTGCCTTTGGAAAAAAAGGACTTTTTTATTGATAATCTTATTGTCCAGATGGAGATTATGTACGGGCTTAACACATGGGTTTGCCAATTAGCATATGCGGCAGATGCTGTTATGGATAATAATCGTGAAGAATACCTTAAAAGGAAAGATAATGCCGTAAAAGCTATGGAAAAACTCCTTTTGGATATAACAAAGGCTGAAAGAGGTAACTGGAAAGGTTGGTACACCGGTGATGTAAGGGTGTGTCTGACCGGACTTTTGGATAAAACAAAGCGAATGAAATAAATAGTTATTTGTTTTTCGGTATAAGGATTAAAAAAGGGATAAGCAAAACCATTTATTGTGTTTTGCTTATCCTTTTATCTATTCCAGTACCCGGTTTTGCACTACGCATAGCGGCGATTCAATACTGATTTCACAGACGCATCTTGACGCTTTGCTCTGATAATCAATTACAACAGCGTTGTTGCTGTCTTGGTTTGTGCAAACTATATAATCGCCTATAAAATTGAAATCCCGGGGAGTCTGTCCCAGGCAAGGATATGTTTTTATTAATGATAGTTTTTCATCGGAAAAGTCTAATTCCGATATGGAGTCATGCCCCCTATTGGATACATATATCTTTTGATTATGTATGCGTATGGCTGCCGCTGTGCTTTCTTTGGAGAAATCTTCAGGCAAAATGTATGCCGTATCAATTAAAGTAAGATTTCCGTCATGGTATCTAAATGCACAAACCGTTGATTTAAGCTCATTTGCACAAAAAGCATACTTTCCGTCTTGGGAAAATACAATATGTCTTGCACCGTGCCCTTTGGGAACAAACGCCTTTGAAACAGGTGTAAGCTCTTTATCATAGATAAAAATAGTATCAAGTCCCAGGTCAACGGAACACACATATTTACCGTCCGGTGTAAACCCCACAAAATGCTGGTGAGGTTTATCCTGACGGGGAAGATTTATACCCTTGCCTGTGTATGTAACCAATCTTCCTCCAAGTTTTATTACACTGCCGGATATATAATTTGCGCAGTATATGTTTTCGTTATCAACGGCTATATGACACCCAACTTCTCCTTTGGTGGATATTATACCGGAAGGATTTGCAAGGGTGCCGTCTTTGTTTATGTCATATGTTATTACGCCGCTCTCACTGCCGGCGTCAAAAGGCGAACGAAGAACTATATACATCTTTCCCTTAGATATGGTCATATACATAGGTCTGTCAAGCTCTGTAAAGCTTTTTGGATGCAGCGTGCCTTGTTCGTCCATAACATAATGGTAAATTCCGCCCTTTTTGTCGCAGGAGGCTATATATACATTATAAAGCTGATTGTGTATCATTTGGATCACCGTTTATTGCCAGGTCATATTCTAACGACCAGTCAAGTCCTCTGTACTCTGCTGCTCTGTCGTCTTTTTCTATAAATTCCATAAGCATGTCGAGCATTTCTTTTGTCCAGGTATTCTTATCAATTTGAGCTGTGGTAAATTTGTTTAGTGTTATCATTTCAAATCCGAACAAATCTTTTACCTGCGTTTTGGCTGCACCGCCTACCACCTCTTCCACAAGATGACTGGGAATAAACAATACACCGCCTCCTGCACCGAACACCACATCTCCGGGCAGACAGATAGCATTTCCGATTCGTGTGGGTGTGTTATAGCCGGTCATGATAAATTCTCTTATGGGAGTGGGGTCTATTCCTCTGTAGTAAACCTGAGTGTTTTCCACCTTTTTCATTTGCTCGGTATCTCTTATACCTCCCCAAATTACCGCACCGCCGTTTTCGTTTTTCGTTTTGTTTTTAAGTGCTGTTGTGAGATTTCCGCCTAAAAAAGTTCCCTTGTAAATTTTGTCGTACATATCTATTACAGGCACATCATATTCCATAAGATTGTCTATAACCCACTGGTTGTATGTGCCGGTTCGGTTTTCTTTTCTGCCTGTATCCTTTACAACTTCGTCCAGGTCGGGTCTGAATGGGCAGTATGTGGCTGTAACCGCTCTGCCGATAAGTTTTCTGCCGTCATCGTGCAGTATATGAAGCCGTCCCTCAAACTGACTTTCATATCCCTTTACAAATATGGGCTTCCATACCTCTTCCAGGGTAAGGTTTTTTAAAGCTTTTAAATACTTTTCCTCAACTTTAGGTCTGCCGTCGGGCAGTCTTTCTCCCTTCCATTGGGGGGTTAATGCGATGATTTCTTCTTTTGCATTAAAATTCATTTTAATCTCTCTCTTTCATATCTTTTTATAAATGCATTCCGCCGTCCACCATTAAATCTATACCGGTTATGTATTTTCCTGCTTCCGAGCAGAGCAGCAAAGCTGCCCCGTCACATGCGGACTCATCACCTGCATATCCGCAGGGGATTTTACTTAAAACAGTTTTTGAATACTCTTTATCTGCAAGTGCATCATAGTTTCTGGGCGTATTAATAACTCCGGGTGCAATGTTGTTTACCGTTATACCGTGTGGTGCAAGCTGCTGTGCAAGGTTTATGACCATATTCATCTGAGCTGTTTTGGATGCGGCGTATATCAGCATATCCTTGTGTGGCTTATGCTGCTGTACGCTTCCTATGGTAAGTATCCGCCCCCAGTGCTGATTCTTCATATAGGGAACATATTTTTGAATTAATTCAAGACCGCTTTTTAAATTAACTTTAATTTGATTGTCAAATTCTTCTGATGTAATGCCGTCCCATTCTTTTCTATATTGAATACTTGCGTTCAGCACCAGTATGTCTATGTCTCCTGTTATCTCATAAAGCCTGTCAGCACAATCATTATCCAACAGATTTACAAAAGCTATCTCAGATTCGGGTACTGTTTTTGCCGCCTTAATGCACTTTTCCATGCTTGTGGCGCCGTTAATATATATTTTTGCACCTCGGCTTGCAAAGCATTTTGCTATCGAAAGTCCTATACCTTGCGTTGAGCCGGTTATAAGAACTCTTTTTCCTCTAAGTTCAAACATATTATTCATCTCCCTTTTGCGTTGATTCAATTAATCCTTTTAAGTAGCCAATAGCGTATAGCCTTCCCAATGCGGCATATCCGGGAATTTGAGTGTTTTCCTGTGCCAATGTGGGAACATGATCTACTCTTATGGGAACATCTATTTTGTTTTTTAAATAAAGTTTTATTAATCTTGGCATATCAAGGTCCCCGTTATCATGAAAAGTTTCGTGAAAACAGTTTTTATTCCCTACAGCATTTCTAAAGTGAATGAAAAAGATTTTGTCAGCTATTCTAGGTATCAGCTGATATACATTTTCTCCCATGATATAAAAAGTTGCCTGACACATGGTTATACCTAAATTTTTACTCTCAACTATATTTACGGCTTTTTTTATATTTTCGTATGAGGTCATTATTCTTGCAATATTACCAAGATTGCTAATAGGTGGGTCATCCGGATGCAGAGCAAGTTTAATATTGTGCTTATCTGCATATGGCATAACAGCTTTTATAAAATATTTATAATTTGCCCAAAGCTGGTCGTGCGTGATACTTTCTTTTGGTGGAGTAAAATCTTTAATACTAAATCCCGTGACTTTTGCTCCACCTCTCTCACTGATATTATCAGAAGTTCTTGTCCAACCGATATGTGCCATAAAATTAAAACAGAGAGTGCGTATATCAAGTTTGTCCATAATTTTAAACATTCTGATTACTTTTTCTATACATTCATCTCTTTTATTATCGCCAATTTTTATATGGTCGTTTAAATTATTTGGAAGAGGCTCAATAACGATTGGTTTTATTCCAAAACCCATGAAATCGTCATAAATGCTTTTCCAATGCTCAGCGCAAGTAATGTCAAAACATTTGTCATCCGGAAGCCGTACTGTACCGTGAGTTACACCTGTTTGTTTTGCATAATCCCAAATAATATCATGTTTGCTCAATAAATAGTCCGTTAGTATCATAATATTCATCACCCATTGGAATTTAATGTATTTTACACAAGCATAATTATAATATGCCTCTATTATAAAAACAAACTTAAAACGATTCTATATTCTTAAAAAACGATACTGTTTGATATTTGCAGGGTAAAAATATTTACAATCAAAATTTTTTATAATATAATCAAAAAAAGGCGGGATTCATATGATTTTCAGCAAAAACAGATTGGATTTGGAAATTCTGGATGTGTTTTGCATAACACGAAAAAACGCTACTTTTCGAACGGAAAAAACTGTTAGCCACTTTCTCAGTTACAGGTTGGAAGGCAGTGCAGAATTTGATATTAACGGTAAAAAGTTTTATCCGGTTACAGATTCTCTTTTGTATATTCCCATGGGTATGTCTTACTGTCAATCTACAAAAAGAGAAAAGATAATTTCGCTGCATCTTAATATACAAAACCAAACGGAAGATGATATATCCATATATCAGTGTAAAGAGAATGACAATATCAGAGAAAAGTTTTTACAAATTTATGATATATGGACAAACAGGGAAAAAGGTTACTATTATAAATGCATGTCATTGCTGTATGAGATAGCATCTTATGTACATATACAGTATGAAGATGCGTCGCAAAGAGATAAGAATATAGAGGCAGCAGCGGCAAAGATGAATGAAAACTTGGCAAATTGTAAATTTTCCATTTCTGATGCTGTAAAAATTTCAAATTACAGCGAGGCATATTTCAGGCGGCTTTTTAAAAAGTATTATAATATCACTCCGGGACAATATCTTAATCGTATACGAATAGGCAAGAGTTTGTCTATGCTGAAAAGCGGATATTATTCCATTGGAGAGGTGGCATACAGCTGCGGATTTGCCGACGCCAATTATTTCGGGGTAGTTTTTAAAAGATTAATGGGCTGTTCACCTCGAGAGTATATAAAAAAGCATAAAGACGGTTCATTTTCTCTTAATTGCCGATAAAATTTATCGGGTGTTAAAAATATAAAAGGAGTGTATTTTTGTGGAAAATATTAAAGAGCATATTTTGCAGAATGTAAATACCTGTTCTTCCCCTTCCGAATTAAAAATAACGGATATTCGAGTTGCAAACATCAACGGCGCACCCAAACATTGCCCACTGATAAAGGTGTATACTAATCAGGGGCTTGTGGGATACGGAGAAGTGCGTGATGCGTCAAGTGCCACTTATGCACTTATGCTTAAATCAAGACTAATAGGGGAAAATCCATGTAATGTTGATAAGATATTCCGACGCATTAAACAGTTCGGTGGACATTCCCGTCAGGGCGGCGGTGTTTCAGGGCTTGAGATTGCCATGTGGGATTTGGCAGGCAAAGCGTGGGGTGTGCCCCTGTGGCAGATGCTGGGCGGCAAATTCCGAGATAAAGTCAGAGCCTATTGTGACACAGATGTTGACGGAAAGCATACGGGCACAGACATGGGTCATGCACTGAAAAAGAGAATAGAACAAGGTTTTACATTTTTAAAAATGGATCTTGGAATTGAACACATGCTCGACGAACCCGGCTGTCTTAATGCTCCCGTCGGATTTTTAGAAGATATTAAAAAATACTCTATGAAAGCGATTAATCATCAGTCAGGCTCAATTGATATGGATATGATGCTGGGCAAGAATTATGAAGTATTTACAATACCCCATCATGCAACAGGCATACATATGACAGTGAAGGGCATGGACTATCTTGAAAACTATGTAAAAGAAGTCCGTGATGTAATAGGGTATGAAGTTCCTCTTGCCATTGACCATTTCGGCCATGTGGCACTTGATGACTGCATCATGTTTGCAAAGCGTCTTGAAAAATATAATATCGCTTGGATTGAAGATATAGCTCCATGGCACTATACAAAGCATTATGAAAAAATCTCATCTTCCGTTAATGTTCCCATTTGTACCGGTGAGGATATATATCTTGCAGAAAACTTTGAGCCGCTTATGAAAAACGGCGGAGTATCGGTTGTCCACCCTGATATTCTTACCGTCGGTGGTGCGATGGAGATGAAAAAGCTGGGTGATATGTGCGATAAATACGGTGTTGCAATGGCTATCCATATGGCGGAA
The DNA here is from genome assembly GCA_900551345.1 of uncultured Eubacteriales bacterium. Lineage (GTDB taxonomy): Bacteria > Bacillota > Clostridia > Monoglobales > UMGS1388 > UMGS1388. The sequence goes on along the minus strand of URVP01000004.1, from coordinate 15,031 downwards.
AGCCCCATAGCTTGTATGGCAGCCGTTCATGCTGCTGCCGCCGTACAGAATGTTCTTGCACTTGAATATCATTCTGTTGATATACCCTGGTGGAACGATCTTGCCATAGGTATAGATAATCCTCTTATAAAAGATGGATTTATCAGTGTGCCGGATAAGCCCGGTCTTGGAATCGATGAGCTTAACGAGGAACTTATTTCTCAGCATATTCATGATAAATACCCGGGCCAGTGGGAGCCTACAGATGAGTGGAACAAAGAATGGGCTAACGACAGAGAGTGGAGCTAATTTAGTTTTATAATACAACTTGTGTGTGGTTTGTTAAAAATAATTATATAATGAGGTGATGGTATGTCAAACAGGAGAGAGGTTTTTAAGCATTTTGAAAAGTATAAGGAATACACCGACGACCGAATTAATAATGGTATCGAGTCGGCAAGAAAAGGCTGGGCTGAGATTAATTTGACAGATGAGGAAGGTAAACCGATAGTGGGTGCAAAAGTTACCGCATCGCAAAAGACCCATCAGTTTAAGTACGGTGCTAACCTGTTTATGCTTGATGAAATGGAAACCGATGAGAAAAACCGACAGTATAAAGAATATTTTAAACAGGCGTTCAATATGGCAACACTCCCTTTTTACTGGTCGGATTTAGAGCCGGAAAAGGGGGCGCAGCGATACGATAAAAACAGTCCTAAAATATATCGTCGTCCTGCTATTGATTTGTGTATGGAGTTTTGTGAGCAAAATGGGATAGAGCCTCGTGAGCATGCCCTTGCATATGAACATTTCTTTCCCAAATGGCTTGCCGGCAAAGATGACAACACGGTAAAAAGAGAATACATACGACGCTGCAAGGAAATCTCAGAAAGATATGCAGACAAAATTCCCACCATTGAGGTAACCAACGAGATGATGTGGAATAAAGGGCAAACGGACTTTTACAAAGGCCCTGACTATATCGCATGGTGCTTTAAAACGACAGAGGAGTATTTTCCCGCCAATCAGCTGGTTATTAACGAATGGTCACCGATTTGGATAACAAAAAACGAATGTTCAATAGCATATTATTTGATGATAGAAAATGCTCTTTTAAAAGGAGCCCGAATCGATGCGGTAGGAATGCAGTTTCATATGTTTAACAAACGGGAGCATGAACCGGAAAGTGCAAAAGAGTATTATAATCCTCGTTGCTTATATGACGGACTGGATAAATTTGCACAGTTTAATCTGCCAATTCAGATTACCGAAGTAACCGTTCCTGCATATTCGGACTCTGAAGAGGATGAGTCTGTGCAGGCTGAACTGATAGAAAGGTTCTATTCAATATGGTTTTCGCATCCCAATGTAGAACAGATTATATATTGGAACCTTGTTGACGGATACGCTGCATGGGCACCTCAGGGAGATATGACGGTGGGTGAGAATTATTATTACGGCGGTCTGATCCGTCACGATTTAACCCCGAAGCCGGCATATTATACGGTCAAACGGCTGTTTGAAGAAAAATGGCGTACGAATGAAAATTTGTCAACTGACTGTGACGGAACAGCAAGCTTTAAGGGTTTTTATGGAAAATATGATATCACTGTTGAATACAACGGACAGATTTACAAAAAGAATATCGATCTTGCAAAAAACAGAAACAATATATTTGATATAAAGCTATAAATAAATAATAGTATTTAGCGGTGATTTTGTAAATTGTTGACAAATGAATATTAACATGATAATATTAAATAAATCCAAACAAGGGGTGACTAATAATGAAAAAAATTATTGCAGTTTTATTTGCAGCGGTTGCGTTAACCATGATGTTGAGTATCGCTGCGTCAGCTGAAACCACTGCTGTGGGCGAAGGATGGGAAACGGCTGTGTATGACGGCACAACTCTATCCAATGGTACATACAGTCTAACCGTTACAATTACAGAGAATAATTTTTCGGTGAGCAAATTTGCTCTTACTGACGGCATAAGTCCCGACAGCGTGAAAAAATTAGTAATACCCTCAAGCTTTACCTATGATGGTGTAACTTACACATGCACAAAAATAGACAGCGCACTTGTTGATGCAAATGCTTCGGTTACCGAAATATTTATTCCTGCTTCCGTAACATCCGTAAGTACCTCAGCTTTTAATAATTGTGCTTCTCTGCAAGCATTCACCGTGGAGGAAGGAAATACCGTTTACAGCGATGAGGATGGTGTGCTTTTCAGCAGCGGAGGCAAGACTCTTTTCCGCTATCCTGCCGGTAAAGAGGGCGCTTCATATGAAGTTGCCTTGAATGTAACCAGTCTGGCTTCAAACTGTTTTTACGGGAACCAAAAGCTTGAAACCATAACTTTTGCCGAAGGTTCCAAAGTATCATATAATAATGACAGTACCAGACAGATTTTTCAAAACGCCATAGCTCTTAAAAATATCAAACTGCCCGATGGTTACAAAGTAATTCAAAAGAGCTCTTTCGGCGGATGCTCTTCTTTGGAGAGCATAACCCTTTCGCCGAATACCACCCAAATAAGTTCGTTTGCATTTTCAAACTGTGTTTCTTTAAAAAGTATTGATATACCTGCATCCATAAAGACTATACAAGGTAATGCGTTCCAAGGCTGCAGCGGTTTGGAAGAAATTGTTTTCCGCCGCAGTGATGCTCCTGAGATTGGAAAAGCTTCTTTCAGCGGAATCAGTGATAATGTTGTGATCTATTATCCTCAAGACTCTGCGGCATATACATATGAGACCTTTGCCTCTGTAAATTCAGGTGTGCCTGAAACCGCTTTAATCGTGCCGTACGGCGGATATATTACTGATATGAGTGAGACAGGAAACATTACAACGGTTACATATACAGCAAAAGATGTTAATAATAATGTACAGGTGTCTGCTATAATTGCACTTTATGATGAAGACGGCGCAATGATTGCTGCAAAAGTTATAACAAATCTTGACGGCAAAGGCTTTGTTGAATTTAATGCAGCAGGTGCTGCCAAATCTAAAATATTTATGTGGGATTCCGTAAACGCTGTTAAACCCCTTTATAAATCTATGGAATATACCCCGATGCAGTAATAAACAAGATTACGGCAACTCGAAAAGATAGTATAATTCAGTCGGAGCAGTTTAATTTGAACTGCTCCGTTTTTTATATTTGCTTGGCGTAACCTTAACCTTTTGCGGATTCGGGATATAATTCTGCGGTTCGATTGAAATGATATATCCTATTGATAAATAAAAATAGGAGCATATTCGATTTTTATAATTTATCGAATATGCTCTGTTTATTTCTTTACTTCGTGATTTTAGGGTTTTTCCGTCAAGTTTTATTTTATAAGACTTTTACCCGTCATTTCTTCGGGAATTTCAAGACCCATGATGTCGAGCATTGTGGGTGCAAGGTCGGAAAGCTTGCCGTCGGCAAGAGTACCCTCCTTACCTACCATTACAAGAGGAACCACATTGGTTGAGTGAGCCGTTACCACTTCGCCCTTTTCATTAAGCATTACTTCGGCGTTGCCGTGGTCTGCTGTAACAAGGGCAACTCCGCCCACTTCCTTAACTGCGTCAATAGTTCTGCCCAGGCATTCGTCAACGGCTTCAACAGCCTTGATTGCAGCTTCCATAACCCCCGTATGACCTACCATATCGCAGTTTGCGTAGTTAAGAATAATAACGCCGTATTTGCGGCTTTTTATCCTCTTAACAACCTCGTCGCATACTTCGTAAGCACTCATTTCGGGCTTAAGATCGTATGTGGCAACCTTTGGAGAATTGATAAGGGCTCTGTCCTCTCCTTCGTACTGCTTTTCAACGCCGCCGTTAAAGAAGAAGGTTACATGAGCATATTTTTCAGTTTCGGCAATTCTGAGCTGAGTAATGCCTTTTTTGCTGATATACTCACCAAAGGTATTGGTAAGAACAGCAGGTTTAAATGCTACTGTTACATTGGGCATGCTCTTGTCGTACTGCGTCATGCATATATATTTTACAGGGAAAATCTTTCTGTCAAATCCCGTAAAGTCGGGGTCAACAAAAGTTCTTGTAATTTCTCTTGCTCTGTCGGGACGGAAGTTAAAGAATATAATGCTGTCACCGCTGCCGATTTTTGCAACGGGAGCGCCGTTTTCCATAATAACTGTAGGCACTACAAATTCGTCGGTTACTTCGTTTTTGTATGATTCTTCAACGGCAGTAGCTGCGCATGTTGCTTCTATGCCTTTGCCGTATACCATGGCATCGTATGCCTTTTCTACTCTTTCCCAGCGGTTATCTCTGTCCATGGCATAATATCTGCCCATAACCGTTGCAATTTTACCTACGCCGATTTTGTCCATTTCTTCCTGCAAATTCTTAACAAAGCCTAAACCGCTGTCAGGCGGTACATCTCTGCCGTCCAAAAGACAGTGTACATAAACTTTTTTAAGACCCTGTCTTTTTGCCAGTTCAAGCAGTGCAAAAAGGTGTGTTATATGGCTGTGCACGCCGCCGTCCGAAAGAAGGCCTGCCAGATGAAGTGCAGAATCGTTCTTTTTGCAGTTTTCCACAGCTTCAAGGAAACCTTCGTTTTCAAAAAAGTCACCGTCTGTTATGGATTTTGTAATTCTTGTAAGCTCCTGATATACTACTCTGCCTGCACCGATATTGGTGTGACCTACCTCCGAGTTACCCATCTGACCGTCGGGAAGTCCCACCGCCATACCGCTGCATTCAAGAACGGAATGGGGATTTTCTGCAAGCAGCTTATCCATAACGGGCGTTTTTGCCTGTGCTATGGCGTTGCCGTATTCAGCATTGTTTATACCGTAACCGTCAAGTATGATTAAAGCTACCATAAATATCTTTCCTTTCACGGCGAAAAGCTAAATGCTCCTGCGTTTTCGCCTATATTATTCAAAAAAACAAAGGGGCAATATTAATTGGCAGCCCCTTTGTTTGTGTAATCGGAAGATTATGCTTCGATAATCTTTGTGAATTTTTCTGCAACAAGAGCAGCGCCGCCGATAAGACCGCCGTCGATGTCTGACTGTGCAAGAAGGTCTTTTGCGTTGCCGTCGTTCATGCTGCCACCGTACTGGATAACAACTTCGTCAGCAACATCAGCACTGTAAAGTCCCTTAATTGTATCACGAATCATTGAGCAAACTTCGTTTGCCTGCTCGCTTGTAGCAGTCTTGCCTGTTCCGATGGCCCAGATGGGTTCGTAAGCAATAATAACCTTTTTAGCGTCCTCTGCACTGATTGAAGCAAAAGCAGCCTTAACCTGGTTTGAAACGATGTCGTTTGTAATGTTTGCTTCTCTCTGCTCAAGGCTTTCGCCAACGCAGATGATGGGAATAAGACCCTTTGAAAGAGCTTTAACAGCCTTTTTGTTAACTGTTTCGTCAGTTTCTGCAAAGTACTGTCTTCTTTCGCTGTGACCGATGATAACATACTGTACGCCGAGCTCGGTAAGCATGTCTGCTGAAATTTCGCCTGTAAATGCACCTTTGTCCTCAAAGTGCATGTTCTGAGCGCCTACGCAGATGTTTGTGCCCTTTATAGCTTCAAGAACTGCGGGAAGGCATACAAATGTGGGGCATACGATTACTTTCTTCTGTGCATCTTTAACCATGGGGATAAGTTCTTTTACAAGGGCAACAGCCTCGGAAGGAGTTTTGTTCATCTTCCAGTTGCCTGCTATAACATAATTTCTCATTATAATTAAGTCCTTTCTGTTTATTTATTACTTATCGTTAAGTGCTGCTATACCGGGAAGTTCCTTACCTTCAAGGAATTCAAGAGAAGCACCGCCGCCTGTTGAGATATGGGTCATCTTGTCGCCCAGACCTGCCTGGTTAACTGCTGCAACACTGTCGCCGCCGCCGATAACCGTTGTAGCGTCGATTTCAGCAAGTACCTGTGCAATAGCGTTTGTACCCTTTGCAAAGTTAGGCATTTCAAATACGCCCATAGGTCCGTTCCATACAACTGTCTTTGCTTCTTTGATTGCGTCTGAATAAAGTTTAATTGTTTCTTCGCCGATGTCAACGCCTTCCCAGCCCTTTTCAATGCCGCCTCTGCCGACAGTCTTGAAGTTAGCATCATTTGAGAATGCGTCTGCAACAACAGTATCAATGGGGATAAGAAGCTTAACGCCGTTCTTTTCAGCCTTTGCCATCATTTCTTTTGCGTAATCGATGTAATCTTCCTCAAGAAGTGAGTCGCCTACTTCTTCGCCGAGAGCCTTCATGAATGTGTAAGCCATACCGCCGCCGATGATAAGAGTGTCAACCTTGTCAAGAAGATTGTTGATAACAGATATTTTTGAAGAAACTTTTGAACCGCCCAAAATTGCGACAAAAGGTCTTACGGGATTGTTTACGGCATTGCCCAGGAATGCAATTTCCTTTTCAATAAGATAACCTGCAACAGCAGTATCAAGATATTTTGTAACACCCTCTGTTGAGCAGTGTGCTCTGTGAGCCGTACCGAAAGCGTCGTTTACAAAGATGTCTGCAAGAGAAGCAAGCTCCTTGCTGAAAGTATCAATGTTCTTAGTTTCTTCAGCTCTGTATCTTGTGTTTTCAAGAAGTACAACATCGCCGTCTTTCATTTCTGCAACTGCTTTCTTTGCATTTTCGCCTACAACTTCGGGGTCAGCCGCAAAAACGATTTCTTTACCCAGCTTCTGGGAGAGTGCCTTTGCTACGGGAGCAAGTGAAAACTCAGGCTTGGGTTCGCCCTTGGGTTTGCCCATGTGTGAGCAGAGGATAACCTTTGCACCGTGGTCAACAAGATACTTGATTGTGGGCATTGCACCGTTAATTCTTGTTTCGTCAGTGATGTTTCCGTTGCCGTCAAGAGGAACATTGAAGTCACATCTTACAAGAACTCTTTTACCGGTAACCTGAATGTCTTCGATAGTTTTCTTATTCATAACTGCCTCCTGTATAAAATAAAATTTGTGAAAAAATATAATTTTCGCATCATTGATATTTTAAACCAAAAAGGGAAAATTTTCAAGTGTTATTATAATATTCTCTTATTTACATTATATTATGTACTTTTTAGACCTTTTATTGTGTATTTTTACTATGGAGCGGTTGCTCAGATGTTGATTTATAGTGCTGAGTATGGTAAAATATGTACAAATTAAAGGGGGAGGCTTTCGTAGATGAAAACAAATGTTAAGATAATAAAAAAATTGGCGAGATTGGGCGTTCTCAATACCGAATATGTAAAAAATAAAAATGATAATGATATAATTCTTGAAAATTTGGATGGAACACAAATGAAAGTTATTACTGACGGTATTACGGATGAAGATTTGCCTTTGATGATTTACACCAAGCAGCTTGAGATGCTCAAAAGCATAAATTTTTTCGTGAAAACTACTTTTATTTTAGGTGTTATTGCTGCCGTCGTATGGATTTTGTCATTTATGATACAGATGAGCACTATCAATATGTAAAATAAAAAAACTGATTGAACAAGGTAATTTGTTAAAATCCTTTCATTTATGTTATTCATTTAACAGATAGATTGGTTTAACACATATAAACGGCGGCATATGTTGTTGGATTATCGGAACCGAGCATAACCGCTTTACTCAGCCTCGCGTCGTTGAATTGGGAAGATGGTTTTTAAAAGCGGCGGATAGGTTTATCAAACAAGCATAAGTAAACAGGACACATTATATGCTTTAATTAGTTAAAACCAATAATTGCCGTTGAATTATTTTGTTGACTATATTTTTTATTTGTGGTAATATAAATAAAAAAGAAAAAGGGGTTTTTAAAATGATAAAAAAGATAACGGCATGTATTTTGTCGGCAGCAATGTTTTTTTCTGTGACAGCATTTGCAGCAACACCCGCAGGACATTGGTTTGAAGGTTCAGTTGCTGAGGTTTCTGAGTTTTATCCTCAGGTTACATCAGACGGTTTTGATCCCGACGGATATATTACATACAAGCAGTTTGCAAGTGTCGCAACAAATGTAATCTCAAGAGCGATTGCATACAGCACTGACCTTTCTTATGAAAATATTACAAGATATGATATTCTAAGACTTATATGTGAAAGAATGGAATATGCTGATCTTACAGAGGAAGAAGAGGTGACAACGGCGCTTTCTATTGCCGATTTCAACACTATGCCTCAGGAGTATAAGCAGATTGCACTTATCAGCGTTAAAAACGGTTTGGTATGCGGCGATGAGAACGGAATGCTTAATCTTGGCGAAAAAGCAACCTACGCAGAGGCTCTCGTAATCCTTTCCAGAGTATATTAAAATTGTTTTTACTTAAAAACAGACTTGCTGCCGTACATACAGGTGCGGCAGTTTTTTATTTTACATAATTTATATAATTGTAAGCTAACGGAAACACAATTGAAACCTATCACTGCCTATAAGATGTTATAATTAAATAAATTACAGGGTGGTGATTTTTATGTTAAAAAGATTATTAAGTGTATTATTGGTAATTGTTATGATGAGCACGGCATTTTTTGCTTTTAATGTTACAGCGGCTGATATTTCAAAAACGGAAATCGAAGCACCCGAGCTTGCGTTTACTCCTGTGGGCGGAGGGAAGTTTATTTACTGCAACAATCCTGAAGCAATTATGGAGGACACTCTTGTTGACAGCGACAATCCGCGTTATATAATGAACAATGAAAATCTGGGAGCGGGAAAGTATTATATCTATCTGTCCCATTATAATTATATGGGAGGCGGCGGTAAGCCGGGCAGTGATATGGAGCTTGATGTGGAGCTTACCCCCGTATCGGGAAACTGTGAGTATACCTTAAGCAGTATAGGGTTTGAAACTACCCGAACATTTACTTATTACGGCTATTCTCCCGATTATGACCTAAGGTACGGGCAAAATGACTGGGGAATGCTTGGCTGCTGTGCAAGCACTTTGGGCAAACCCATTTGTCAGCTTGACGGGGAGAGGTGCTATGAACCTGCCGACAGCGGAGTTCATAATGTTACTGCTGATTCTACACGCTGGCTCAGCGAATTTATACCCAACTATGCAAAGGTTCATTATTGCATGCCGGTGCATATACAGGCGGTACTGGAGATAAAATCAGGCTCAATGAATGTAAATGTATGTGCCTTTAAATCTGATACCGAACTGGGCGACCGCTCCGACTTTCGTCCCGATGCGGCGTTTGGACTGCACCGATACGACCGCACAATAAAAGGCATTGCAGATACCCTGCCGCAGGTTTCTGCTAATCTTGACTATACCATAGATGACAGTGTTTCGGACGGAACATATCTGCCTGTAACCATGCACAATCAGTATGCTCCTCAGGGCGTTGTAAATACCCAGTGGGTAACCAATATTAACCCTCTTTCCGACCCTTGGGCGAAGGCAAGAGGGGACGAGAGCGGAATGCTTGCCTTTGAATATAAGGACGATTCGAAACTTGATTATTACGGCAAAAATGTTCCTAAGTCAGAGCAGGATAATATATGGCGGTTTGACATAGGACATACGGACACCCATGCATATGAGGGTCAGCCAGGGGCAGGCACTGCGGATAACTATTCGCCAAATTATGAGATTACCACAGCTGACAATGCCGGTGATTTTGCAACCTGTCTTGGCAATTACGGGGTCACATATACATATGATATGTCCATCACAAATAACAGCACTAATACTCGTTTCTTTACATATGAGCTGACCACCGCTTCAAATGTAATAGTATACACAGACGAAAACGGCACAGACTCAAAGTATGCCTATGCGAAAGGCGCCAGTTCCCAAAAGGAAACTGATGTTATGTCGGTTGTAGAACTTCCTGCCGGTCAGACGACTGAATTTACGGTTAATATGATTCTGCCGGTAAATTACAACGGAGGAATGGAAAATTCTTTTGTGATACGAGATTTGATTAAACCTCTTAACGGCATCGCTCTTTATGAAAAGCACAGCAATAGGGAATACAGTCCGGTTCCGATTGAGGGAAAGTATATGTCGCAATATACCGACAAACTCCCCACTGAAACCTTAAATGAATTTAAAGGAACGCTTGACTGCTATCAGGTTCTGCCTTGCATTGATTTTTATGCCGTGCGCTGGTGTGCGTGGGATCATGTATATTCAGCATACTCCAACAGATGGAGCGACTGCTCGGATATATATATACTTGACAGTGATTTTAATATCAAAGGCAAGTACAAGTTTGATTCTCTTCCCATTGGTATGAGTTTTAATAATTATAAGCTGTATGTTCAGACTGCACAAAGCGGAATATATTCATCATACGACGGTTTAAACTGGAACGCAGAAAATATTTCCTTATTGCCCCAGGATGAACTGTATTTCGGTGAGTATCTTGACCTTGGCGGAAAAGATGAGCATTTTGTAGATTTCATCGGCGGAGGAGCGGAAACTCCATTAACCGACGCAGAATATGAATGGCTTTACAATACGATTAAGGACATACCCCTTAAAGAGAATTTTAGGGCAGGTACTTCGGGAATGCCTACAATCGATATAGACGGTCTGGATATCAATCTGACATTCCAAGGACGAAAGTATTCCGTAAAAGATGGAGATGACTCAAGTTTTGTTAACAAGCTGCTGATAAGTCTGCTTTACTTCGGAGATAACGGAAAGGTAAAGGAATGGACTAATATATCCGACTGGTCATATAACGATATTAAAGACGCGTATTATTATGGTTTTGGGCTTTATATGTCCGGTACAGCTCGGTATGATTTTCAAAAGGGTATAACAAGAGCGGAGTTTTGTCAGCTTATATACAATGCTCTTGATAACATTATAATAAGTCAGCCAACGGGTTTAAAGATCGAGTTTTCTGATGTCACTAATACTACTGATTCAACAACAATAAGCAGATTAGCAGAATTGGGAATAGTAAAGGGCTATGGAGACGGAACATTCGGACCCAGAAACACAATAACACGAAGCGAAGCGGCGGTTATGTTGTCAAGACTTATAGGCCTTTTCGGTATGACGGATAAGGGCAATATCGCATATTCCGACACCGGCATTATACAGGACTGGGCTATGGAGGGCGTTCAGACAGCGTCAAACTACGGTATTATGAATGGTACCGACAATAACCGATTTGACCCGGAGGGAATATACACAATAGAGCAGTCTATTGTAACTGTACTGCGTGCATTTAACCGCATAGTTGACGCCGGATATCTCAATCTTCCTCCAATTCCTCAGGGCGGAAACCGTGCAACTGTTTATCGTGAGGGTTACCGTAACGGACGAATCGAGCTTGCCGTATACGATACTGAAGAGGACAGCCGCCTTATAAATGATAACGGAGCGCTTTATGTAAGCGGCAGCTATAATAATGCTGTTAAGTATTTCCTTTGCTGCGGCAGATGGGTAGAATTTGAGCGTGGTTATGAGCGAATAAGCAACAATGCAACAGCGGTATTGATTTCTGGCGAATAAATAATAACTGCCTCACTGCATGAAGTGAGGCAGTTAGGTTATATATCTTATTTTAGCTTGCACAGAAAGAAACATATCAGTACTGATGAGCATACTTCCTTTTTGCAGACGCTTTCTTTATACTCCGTCTTTGATGTGTTTCGCAAACGGAGGAGGCAAGACTGCATATAAAACCGCCGGCTATTACCGAGGGGAATGTAAGCAGTATTCCCATTGCTGCCCGTGTGCCCGTGATCTGTCCCGAATCCCACAAGCCTATAAGGCATAAGATAAATATAAAGCCTGCAATAGTTATAAAATCAACTGTTTTTTTCATATGTGACACTCCTTTTTGTTTTTCTATGACTACATTATACAAAAACATGTGTACAAAAAGCAGGACAATAAATAGTTTGAAAGGAATTTTTTTATGGAACCTATGGATTATATTGTTGAAAAAATCGACGGCGACTATGCCCATCTTAAAAGATGTGATGTCCCTACGCAAGACAGCTTGCTTGTTGCAAGAGCTCTTTTGCCCTCAGAGATAGAAGAGGGTACAAAGCTGCATTTTGAAAATCTTTGTTATGAAATAATCGGGTAAATTGTGAGAGCTGCTGACACAGAATTAAAAATTATGGGTAAAAATGTCTGAAACCTTTGACAAACAGTTATAATAGAGGTATAATCCTTTTGTGATTATATATCTGGCGTAAAAGGAGGGTTTTTTGAGGTGAATCTTTTTGCCATAGCCGCATCGGTTATGAAGTATGTTTTCATTCTTATAATATATATGTTTATATTCGGAATAATCCGTATGATTTATCTGGATATATCAAGAATGAAGATGCCCGTAAAAGCGGTGCTGCCTACTAAATTTCCCTATCTTTTACTGCTTAATAAAAATGATGAATTTTATTTTGATGTCATGGAGTTTTACCCTCTGGACAAGCGTGAGATTATACTCGGCAGAGGGAAAGGCTGTGATATTCAGATAGGAGACATATCTCTTTCCGCAAAGCACCTTAAAATTTGGTATGAGGATAAGGAATGGCATGCAGAGGATCTGCACAGTAAAAACGGTACTCTGCTTAATGATGAGGTAATGGAAGAACCCTATCTGCTTGACGATGGGGATATATTAAAACTGGGACAGCTGGATCTTCAGTTTTGTCTGAATAAATAAATTTGTATGTAAAGGAGTGAAATAACGGATGACTTCGCTTAAACACCCGCTGATATTGTTTGTTCTTGCGACGCTGCTTCTGTTTTCTCTCCTCTTTTTTTACGGTTCGGCGTCTGATTATTTTGTGCTGTATGCAGGAGGGGCTGTGCTGCTTCTTTCATGCATAACATATGTTCTTATACTTGTCTTCAAATGGGGAGACGAATACATTTTTCTTATAATTTCCATGCTGGTTACCATAGGCGTTGCCATGATTTACCGTCTGGATTCTGAGATGGGATTTCAGCAGATTGTAAGATATGTAATAGGTATATTTGCTTTTCTGGCTGTTTATTTTATGTTTCGATATATTAAATTCTGGCATCGGTTTAAGTTCGTTTATGCCGGATGTGCCGTCTTGCTTTTCCTTGTCACTTTGGTTTTCGGCACAAGCATACACGGCTCAAGAAACTGGATATATATATTAGGAGTAGCCATTCAGCCCTCCGAGTTTATTAAAATCTTTTATGTACTCTATCTTGCCTCATATTTTTCTCAAAGACCCGACAAAGAGCTGGTTGTTTTTAATCTCAGGGAAAAATACATTACGCTTTTTGTAGTATATGCCTGTGTGTTTTTTCTGCTTCTTCAAAGAGAATGGGGAAGTATGCTTATCATGATTTTTACTTATCTTATGATGCTTTATATTTTTAAATCAGACAAGCTTATCCTGTTTTTCAATGGGATAGTCATGACCCTGGTAGCATGGTTCGGCTGTAAATATATGAGCCATATACAGATAAGGGTTGAAAACTGGATTGACCCATGGGCGGATATTTCGGGCAGAGGCTATCAGATTACCCAGTCCCTTTTTGCCATCGCTTCGGGAGGTTTTTTCGGTTCAGGTCTTGGATTGGGTCACCCCGAATATATACCCGAAGTTCATTCTGACTTTATCTTTTCAGCTATATGTGAAGAAATGGGCATCTTCGGCGGCATAGCCGTAATCGCCCTTTACTTTATACTTGTTTACCGAGGCTTTAAAATTGCGCTCCGAGTTGACGGCTTTGAAAGATGTCTTGCGGTAGGTATTACAATAATATTCGGATTTCAGACATTTGTCATCATCGGCGGCGTAATAAAAATGATACCTCTTACAGGTATTACTCTGCCATTTATAAGCTATGGAGGAAGCTCTCTTTTAACCAGCTTTGCTTCCATGGGAATACTACAGGCTCTTTCGGCAAAGGTAGGTGCAGACAATGAAAGTTAACCGCAGAATAATAATCGCCCTTGCGATTATGTCCGTACTCTTTTTGTCCCTTATGGTGTATCTTACCTTTTTTACCCTGTTTCAGAGCGAAGAAGTAGCAAACAATTCATATAACCGCCGTCTTTGGGCGTATGAAGAGGATGTGCTCAGGGGCAAAATAGTTGACCGAAACGGAATAGTACTTGCCAAAAGTGATTTTGACGGTGACAGTCAGGTGCGAAGCTATCCTTACGGCAGTCTTTACTGCCATGTTATAGGCTATAACTCCGCCTTATACGGCAGAACCCAGCTTGAACTTAAATATAATGATTATCTTTTAGGAAAAAGTAAATTGTCCGATGTTATGGGAATCCCCTCCATACAAAATGAGGGATACACTCTTGAACTTACCATCGACCACAATGTACAAACTGCTGCAAGCGAGGCGTTAAACGGCAGAAACGGTGCCGTATGTGCCATGAATCCTCAAACGGGAGAAGTGCTTGCCATGGTGAGCAATCCGGGATTTGACCCCAATGAGAATGAACTTATAAATAATTGGAATGCCCTTGCAGATGACGAAGATTCACCCTTCCTTGCAAGAGCTATAAACGGTCTTTATGCTCCGGGTTCTACATTTAAAATAATCACTTCGGCTGCTGCCATTGAAAATGACCTGGACGATATGGTGTATGAAGATACGGGAAAGATAGAGATCGACGGCATGAGCATATCCAACTACGGTAAAACGGTGCACGGAACTCTTGACTTTAAACGGGCGTTTGAACTTTCTGCCAACACATATTTTGCAAAGCTGGGCACTCTTTTAGGAACTGATACACTGAAGGATAAAGCAGAAGATTTTGGATTTAATAAAAAAGTTAATTTCGATTTGGATGTAAGCAAAAGTACCTTCCCTTCGGGAGATATGACCGATATGGATAATGCACAGCTTGCCATCGGTCAGCTTGACATCACCGCTACTCCATTTCAGATGCTGATGACGGTTTCGGCAATTGCAAATGATGGGATTATCAAGCAGCCCTATCTTGTTGAAAATAATAAAAAAAATTCTCCCCGTTCATCTTCCAGGCGTGCGGTATCAACCTATGTTGCCTCGCAAATAGAGGAAATGATGATAGATACCGTAAAGAGAGGTACTGCGACCTCTGCCGCAATTAGCGGCGTTACCGTTGC